>NZ_JBHTWX010000068.1:0-48954 GCF_042792155.1 Kitasatospora sp. NPDC056651
CCACGGTCCCGGCCGCCGCTCGGCCTGTGTGCGGGCGGGACTACACCCGCGCGTCGGTGGCCAGGGCCTGCGCCACCGGGAGGTTGGGCTGCGGGTGGGTCAGCAGGTGGACGCCCGCCGCCAGCGCGCCGCCGACCAGCGGGGCGAGCAGGAACAGCCACAGCTGGGAGAGCGCGTCGCCGCCCGCGAACAGGGCCGGGCCGAGGCTGCGCGCCGGGTTGACCGAGGTGCCGGTGAGCGGGATGCCGACCAGGTGGATGACCGCCAGGGCGATGCCGATCGGCAGGCCGTCGAAGCCGACCGCGGCCAGCCGGTGGGTGACCGCCAGCACGACGTACACCAGCAGGAAGGTGAGGAGGACCTCGGTCAGGAACGCGCCGCCGGCGTTGATGTGCACCTGGGAGCGGTCGCCCCAGCCGTTGGTGCCGAGCTTGCCGTGGGTCTCCAGCCCCGGTATCTGCTTGGCCAGCAGCAGGACGAGCGCCGCGCCGGCGATGCCGCCGAACACCTGGGCGATCCAGTACGACACCGCGGTGCGCCCGTCGATCCGGCGGGCCAGCAGGAAGCCGAGCGTCACCGCCGGGTTCACGTGGCAGCCGGAGATCGGCCCGAGCGCGTAAGCGAGCGCGAGCAGCACGAAGCCGAAGGCCAGCGCGATGCCCACCGGGCCGATCTGGTCGCCCGCGAGCACCGCGGCACCCACCGCCAGCAGAACCAGCAGCAGTGTCCCGAGGAACTCGCCGATCACCGCCCGCCTGTCCGTTCCACCCATACGCCTGGTCCTCCTGACCGTCAGGGCAGGCGGTCCGGTGCCGCCCACGTCCGGCCAACCCTGGTCGACCGTTCGGGGGACCGCATGTCGGCCGGACGGCCTAGCGCCGTGTTTACGGCGCGTCCGCCTGCCGAATTACTCCGAACGGATGAAACCGTACGAAAATGGCGAGCTCAATGCAAAACGTAGGCAAAACGGGCAGATGGGGCAGGGCGGGCGGCGGGCGGCTATCGGACCGTCAGCACGAGCTTCCCGCGCAGGTGCCCGGCCTCGCTGACCCGCTGCGCCGCGGCCGCCTCCGACAGCGGGAGCACCCGGTGCAGCGGCAGCCGCAGGGTGCCCGCCTCGTGCAGGGCGAGCGCGGCCGCGTAGGCGCGCCGGTGGTGCGGCTCCACGCCCTCGACACCGCCGTTGAACCGGACGCCGTGCTCCTGCGCGCCGACCACGTCGGCGATGGTGAGCACCCGGTCCGCGCTGCCCGTCAGCTCGATCGACAGCGGCAGCACCCCGCCCCGCCCGGCCGCGTCCAGCGCCCGGTCCACCCCGCCCGGGGCGGCGGCCCGCACCCGCTCGGCCAGGCCCTCGCCGTACGCCACCGGGATCGCGCCGAGCTCCCGCAGGTAGGCGTGGTTCGGCTCGCTCGCGGTGCCGACCACCGTGATCCCGCGCGCCCGGGCGAACTGGAGCAGCAGGGTGCCCACCCCGCCGGCCGCGCCGTGCACCAGCAGCGTCTCGCCCGGCCGCACGCCCAGGACGTCGAGGACCCGCTCGGAGGTCTCGGCCGCCACCGGGATCGCGGCGGCCTCCTCCCAGCTCAGCCCGGCGGGCTTGTGGGCCAGCTCCGCCGCGTTCACCAGCGCGTGTTCGGCGTAGGCGCCGCCCATCGTGTGGCCGAATACCTCGTCGCCGGGCGCGAAGCCGCTCACTCCGGCGCCCACGCTCTCGACCACGCCGGACAGCTCCACGCCCGGCACGTAGGGGAAGACGACGGGGAACAGTCCGGCCAGCTCTCCGGTGCGCAGCCTGCGGTCCACCGGGTTGACGCCCACCGCGCGGACCGCGACCCGCACCTGGCCGGGCCCGGGGGCGGGCAGCTCGATGTCGACCGGGTGCAGCACGTCCGCGCCGCCGAACTCGGAGAATGCGATCGCCTTGGTCATTGAAGGTCCTTCGGTCTCAGGGGAGTTGACTGCTCCGACGTCTTCCATCCTGGGGCCGGGGCGGTGGGCGTCCGGCCGGTCCTTCGGACGGTTCGACCTGTCCGAACGGCCAGGCGGGGCCGGCGGCACCCGAACTAGGCTGGGCGCCATGGACGACACGGGGGGTATGGACGGCATGGGCGGCACGGTGGACGGCACAGTGGGCGTCGTGGGCGCCGTGGTGGGCAGCACGGTGGACGGCACGAGCGGCGCGGACGAGACCTGGCGGCAGCACTGGGGCCGCCCCGAGGACGCGCTGGCCCGGGCCGTCGAGGTGCTGCGCGCTCCCCGGCCGGACGTCCTGCCGCGGCTGTCGGAGGTGCTCGCCACCCTCGTCCCGCACACCGCGCTCACCCAGCTCAGCGGCGTCTGCACGTTCAGCCCCAAGCACGGCTACGGCCCGCCCGAGCTCACCGCCGCGATCAGCGCGCTGGAGCTGTCCCGGCTGGCCGAGCACACCGCCGGCACCACCGCCGGCACCACCGCCACCGGCCGGCCCTGGCAGGGCGAGGCCGAACTCGCCGGACGCCCCCGGCCGGTGGTCGTCGTCGCGACCGCTCCGGGCAACGGGAGCGGAGCCGTCCTCGTCCTCGTCCGGTCGGACAGCGCGCCGGTGGCGCCCGGGGCGCTCGCCGTCCTGCAACAGGTGTGGGACCTGGTGACCGCCCACTCCGACCACCGCGCCACCGACGCCGCCCCGGCCCAGGCGGCCGCCTCCCGAGCCTCCGCCAACGCCCGCGCCCGCGCCATCGCCGAGTTCACCGGCACCCACAGCGCCGCGCTCACCGCGATCCTGGCGCCGCTGCGCTCCGCCGACCTGGACGACGCCACCGCCCGCCGCAGTGCCACCGAGCTGGCCGTCACCGCCCTCCTCGACCTGCGCCAGGGCGCCGAACTGGACCGCACGCTCAGCGAGAGTCCCGCCGCCGACGCCTTCGCCCGGCTGGTGCGCGAACTGCGCCCGCTGCTGCGGCACACCCGGGTCCATCTCGACGCCGCGCCCCCGGCCGAGGCCGACCGGTCCGTTCCGGCGGACGCCGCGCACGCCGCCCGCGACGCCGTCCGGGTGACGGTACTGCTGATGCTGGAGCAGGAGAAGCCGACCCGGCTGCACGTGAGCTGGCAGTTCACCCCGGACGGCCTGCTGCGCGCCGTGGTGCGCGGCGACGGCCTCGGCCTGCTCACCGCCGACGCCCTCACCGTCCACCGCACCGTCGACCGCATCGCCACCCTCGGCGGGCGCCACCGCGTCGAGGCCGTCCCGGGCTGGGGCACCACGGTGACCGTCGACCTCCCCCTCGCCCTGCCCGAACCCGCCCTCACCACCGACCCGTTGGACGGCCTCCACCCGCGCGAGCTGGAGGTCCTCGACCAGCTGGCGCGGGGACGCCGCAACCGGGACATCGCGGCGGCGCTGCACATCAGCGAGTCCACGGTGAAGTTCCACGTCGCCAACATCCTCGCCAAACTCGACGTCTCCTCACGCGGCGAGGCCGCCGCCCTCGCCCACCGCGCCGGCCTGCCGCGCGGCCCGGTGGGGCTGCACGCGGCGTCCTGAGCACCGAACTCCCCCGAGAAAGGCCGACATGACCGACCCCACCACCTGGGACCCGAGCGCCCCCGGCATCCTGCGGCTGCCCTCCGGCCGCCTGCTGCGCGGCCGTGGCATCCGCCGCCCGCTGCCGCCCGGCCCCCGGCCGGACTTCGGCCTCTACCTGTTGGGCCGCCGACCGCACGTCGACTGGCCGAGCCGCTGGGTGCGCTGGCCCGACTTCCGCCTTCCCGCCGACCGCGCGGACGCCGCCGACGCCTTCCGCGAGGCCTGGGAGCGCTCCGCCACCGAACGCGTCGAACTCGCCTGCGCCGGCGGACACGGCCGAACGGGCACCGCACTCGCCTGCATCGCCGTCCTGGACGGCGTCCCGGCGGCGGAGGCGGTGGCGTACGTGCGGGAGCACTACGACCGGCACGCCGTCGAAACGCCGTGGCAGCGCAAGTTCGTGGAGCGGCCGGCCTAGGCGGGGTGGACAGCGGTCCGGAGACCCGCCTCCGGGGGCCGCCCCCGTTCCGGGAGGAGGTCAGGTCACGTCTTGCGCAGGTCCGGCGCCGGGGCCCCGATCAGCAGCCGCCGCACCGCGTCCCAGGCCGCGCGCAGGGCGGCCGCGCAGATCCGGGTGTCGGAGCCGAGCAGCCGCAGCCAGGCGCCGGCGTCCTGCGGCAGCACGCTCACTCCGTACAGCAGGCCTGCGAACGGGCCGTCGGGGCCGGCCAGCGCCTCGTGCAGGGCGTCGGCGATCCGGGTGGCCGGGGCGAGCGGGCTGAGGACGTACAGGCTGGACATCACGTCGTGTCCGGCCAGCACCGCCGGCCCGGTGACGCCACGACCGCCGCCCGCCGGGGGCTCCAGGCGTACGGTGTCCAGCGCCACCAACTCACCGTCCGGGCGCCGCACTTCGAGGTCGGAGGCGAACACCCGGTAGGCGTTGCGCTCGCCCCGGGCGAGCCGGCCGGCCAGGACGGTCTCCCCGGCCAGCACCGTCGCGGCCGGGTCCACGGTGAGGACGGTCCGCTGGTAGAGGCGGGAGTCGACGAAGGGGATCACCGGCTCGGGCAGGTACTCGACGTAGGCTCCGGGGCCGGCCGTCAGGTTGACCAGCTGCGTCGCGTAGTCGTGCTCCATCCGGTAGACCTTGGTGGCCGCCTGGGTGGTGAGGTGGACCGCCGTGTCGGCACCGCAGTGCAGGTCGGTGCGGAGCCGGTCGGCCTGGAGGATGCCGCCGCCGGTGGACATCAGGAAGGTGACGGCGAGGTCCGGGCGGGCCGGGTCGAAGTACAGCGGGCGCATGATCTGGAGCGGCGACTTCTGGTAGTGGCCGGTGAGTTCGGTCCGCCCGCCGACCTGCTCGAAGGCCAGCTCCAGCAGCCCGACCTTGCCGGGGCGCCCGACCGCGAGGGTGTCGGGCGTCCCGGCGTACCGCCGGACCTGGTACGGGACGCGGGCCGGCTCGTAGTGCCGCGGGTCGAGCCGGGGCACCGTCGCGGCGGACGGGCCCGCCGGGCCGAGGGGGCCCGCCGCGACGGCGGGACCCGCCCCACCGGAGAGACCCGTCACGCCGGAACCGTCCGGAAGGTCTCCAGGAAGGCGGCGATCTCCTCCAGGCCCTCCCCCGTCAGGCAGTTGGTGAGCACCACCGGACCGCCCTCGCGCACCCGGTGGGCGTCGGACTCCATCACGCCGAGGTCGGCGCGGACGTACTGGGCGATGTCGATCTTGTTGATGACCAGCAGGTCCGACTCGGTGATGCCCGGGCCGCGCTTGCGGGGCATCTTCTCGCCCTCGGCGGTGTCGAGGACGAAGAGGAACAGGTCCACCAGCACCGGGCTGAAGGTCAGCGTCAGGTTGTCGCCGCCGGACTCGAACAGCAGGGTGTCGACGTCCGGGAAGCGTTCCAGCATCTCGGCGCCGGCCGCGAGGTTCATCGTCGGGTCGTCCCGGACGGCGGTGTGCGGACAGGCGCCGGTCTCCACGCCGACCACCCGTTCCGGGTCCAGCATCCCGGCCAGGGTGCGGCGCACGTGCTGGGCGTCCTCCTGGGTGTAGATGTCGTTGGTGATCACCGCCGGGCGGTGACCCCGGGCGATCAGCACCGGGACCAGCGCCTCGATCAGCGCCGTCTTGCCGGAGCCCACCGGCCCGCCGATGCCCACGCGGAGCACGTTCTCGGTCAACTCTCCTCCTCTGGTCTTTCGTTGTGCGAGAAAACTGGGGGTTCAGCTCATGAACAGCCGGGCTTCGGCCCGTTCGTGCCGCCCGGACATCGCGTCCGCGACCGGAACGCAGCCGCCGAGGTCGGCCAACTCCCGTTCCAGGGCGGCGGACACCACCTCGCGGATCACCGGGGCGGCCTCCCGCAGCACCACCTGCGCCTTGCGGTGGTCGGTCAACCGCAGCCGCAGGGCCGCGCCGACGAAGCTGGCGCAGAACGCGAACAGGTCGCTGGTGACGGCCTGTTCGACCGGGACGCCGGCCGAGGCGTACGCCACCCCGGCCACCACCGCCTGACAGCCGTGGGCCCGCTTGTCGGCGACCAGGGCGGCGTACCGTTCCAGCTCCTCGCCGCCCACCGACTCCCTTGCAATGTCCAGGAGTTGGCGGCCGGTCCGGGTCGCGGCCAGGCGCAGCTCGCGGTTGAGCTTGGTGGCGTTGAGCCGCTGGTCGGTCTCGGCCAGGAGGTCCACGTCACCGGCCAGGGAGGCCCGGTGGGCCAGCACCAGCGCGGTGGCGTCGGACGGTCCGACGCTGTGCCGCAGCAGGTCGGCGAGCAGGCCGGGCAGGGTGTCCGGGGTGACGGCCTTGGCCTGGGCGTAGCCCTCCAGGCCGTGCGAGAGGGTGTAGAAGCCGCTGGGGAAGGCCGAGTCGGTCAGCTGGAGGCAGACCAGCAGGGCGTCCAGCCCGCCGCCGGAAGCGCCGTCCGGAACACCGCCCGGGAAGCCGCCCGGGACACCGTCGGGAGCGGCGTCACGACCGCTGCTCACGCGAGGTAGAACAGGTGGTTGAGCGGCAGCTCACGGGCCGGCTCGATGGTGGCGGGCTCGCCGTCCAGGGTGACCCGGTACGTCTCCGGGTCGACGGCGATCTTCGGCAGGGCGTCGTTGCGCACCATGTGCTGCTTGCCGACCGAACGGCACCGCCGCACGGGCAGCACCCTGCTCTCCAGGCCGAGTTGGGCCGGGACGCCGAGGTCGATCGCGGCCTGGGACATGAAGGACACCCGGGTGGCCTGCCTGGCCCGACCGTACTGGCCGAACATCGGGCGGTAGTAGACCGGCTGCGGGGTGGGCAGCGAGGCGTTCGGGTCGCCCATCAACGCCCAGCTGATCACCCCGCCCTTGATGACCATCTTCGGCTTGGCGGCGAAGGAGTTGATCGGCCAGAGCACGATGTCGGCGAGCTTGCCGGACTCCAGCGAGCCGATGTGGTCGGCGGTGCCGGAGGCGATGGCGGGGTTGATGGTGAGCTTGGCGAGGTAGCGCAGGACCCGGACGTTGTCGTTGCGCTCGCTGTCGCCGGCCAGCTTGCCGCGCTGGTCCTTGCAGTGGTGGGCGGTCTGGAAGGCGCGGGCGAAGGACTCGCCGATCCGGCCCATCGCCTGCGAGTCGGAGGAGAAGATCGAGATGACGCCCTCGTCGTGCAGCACGGTCTCGGCGGCGATGGTCTCGGCGCGGACCCGGGAGTCGGCGAAGGAGACGTCCTCGGGGATGTTGTGGCTGAGGTGGTGGCAGACCATCACCATGTCCAGCAGCTCGTCCACCGAGTTGACGGTGTAGGGCAGCGTGGGGTTGGTGGAGGACGGCAGCACGTTGGGCTCGCCGGCGATCCGCATGATGTCGGGGGCGTGGCCGCCGCCGGCGCCCTCGGTGTGGAAGGTGTGGATGGTGCGGCCGTCGATCGCGGACAGGGTGTCCTCGAAGTAGCCGGACTCGTTGAGGGTGTCGGTGTGGATGGCCACCTGGACGTCGTACTCGTCGGCGACGCTCAGCGCGGTGTCGATCGCGGCCGGGGTGCTGCCCCAGTCCTCGTGCACCTTGAGCCCGCAGACGCCCGCCTCGACCTGCTCGCGCAGCGCGCCGGGCAGCGAGCCGTTGCCCTTGCCCAGCAGGCCGACGTTCACCGGCAGGTCCTCGACCGCCTGGTACATCCGGTGGATGTTCCACGGGCCGGGGGTGCAGGTGGTGCCGTTGGTGCCGTCGGACGGGCCGGTGCCGCCGCCGATCAGGGTGGTGATGCCGTTGCTCAGCGCCTCCGGCACCTGCTGCGGGGCGATGAAGTGGATGTGGGTGTCGATGCCGCCGGCGGTCGCGATCAGGTGCTCGCCGGAGATCACCTCGGTGCCGGGACCGATCACCAGCAGCGGGTGCACGCCGCTCTGGGTGTGCGGGTTGCCGGCCTTGCCGACGGCGACGATGAAGCCGTCCTTGACGCCGATGTCGCCCTTGACCACGCCGAGCACCGCGTCCATCACCACCACGTTGGTGATGACCAGGTCGAGCGCGCCCTGCACGCTGGTCGCGGCCGGGTCCTGGGCCATGCCGTCGCGGATGCCCTTGCCGCCGCCGTACACGGCCTCGTCACCGTAGTGGCCCTGGTTGAAGTCCTGTTCGACCTCGACCACGAGGTTGGTGTCGGCGAGGTGGAAGCGGTCGCCGACGGTGGGGCCGAAGAGGTCGGTGTACTGCTTGCGGGAGAGGATGGCCATCAGCGGTCGCCTTCCTGGTGGGCCGCCGGGTCGTTCCCCGGCTGGACCTTGTGGTCGAGGTTGGTGCCCTTGAAGCCGCGGGCGATGGCCCGGTCGATGGCGCGGGCGCGGGTGTCGGGCGCGGTGATGCCGCCGTCCACGAGGTTGGCGAAGCCGACCAGGCGGCGGTGGCCGCCGAACTCGGCGAGCGTGACGTCCTTGGTGTCACCGGGCTCGAACCGGACGGCGGTCCCGGCCGGGATGTCCAGGTGCTTGCCGAAGGCGGCGTTGCGGTCGAAGTCGAGGGCGCGGTTGGCCTCGAAGAAGTGGTAGTGCGAACCGACCTGGATCGCGCGGTCACCGGTGTTGCTGACCGTGACGGTGGCCTTGGCGCGGCCGGCGTTGATCTCCACCGGGTCGTCGCCGTACAGGTATGCGGCGCCACCAGACATGGCTGGCCTTCCTCTCTGCCGGATCAGTGGGGGGTGTGTGCGGGGTGGTGCGCGTGGGGGGTGTGCGTGGGGTGGTGTACGTGGGGGGCGTGCGCATGAGGAGTGTGGCCGTGGCTGTGCGGCGATTCGCCCGGCCCGTGGCTGTGCGCGTAGCCGTGCCCGTGCTCGGCGTCGAGGCCGGCCAGGATGCCGTCCTCCCCGTGCCCGAGCAGGTGCAGCGCCGCGGCCGTCCGGGCCGCGACCACCCCGGCGACGGCGGACGGCCGCAGCAGCGGACCGCCGTCCCGCACACCGGGCAGGGCGCCGCGCAGGGCCGGTCCGAAGGAGGCCGGGACGGCCGTCACCTCGCGGGCGCCGAGCAGCCGGCAGCGTTCGGCGCCCTCGGCCGGGTCGGGGTCGCCGCCGTCGAAGGCGACCTCCACCCAGCGGTGCCGGCCGTACTGGCGGGCGAGGCGGGCGATCCGGAACAGTTCGGCGTCCTCGAAGGGGCCGGCCGCCGGGGCGGTGACCAGCACCGCGCCGTCGGGGGCGGTGCCGGCCGCGGCGCGCAGCCAGCCGATCAGGTGGTCGGCGGTGCCGAAGGGCGCGGTCAGGGCGAGCCGTCCGCGGCCCTCGCCGGCGGCGAGCCAGCGCAGCGCGCGGGCGGTGTCGGCGACCAGTTTCGGGTCACGGCCGAGGGTCATCGGTACCACGCACACCGGTCCGTCGCCCGCCGCGGCGAGCGCCGACCGTACGGCCTCGGTGAGTCGGCGGCCGGCGGGGGCGGCGGCGTGCGCGACGGCTCCGGCGGGTCCGGCGGGTCCGGTGGATCCGGTGGATCCGGGCGCGACCAGGGCGGCCAGGTCCCGTCCGCCGTCGCTCTCGTGCCCGCCGGCCAGCACCACGGTGGCGGCCTGAGGCTGGGTCATCGTTCAGGCACCCACCGGGTCGTGGCAGGAGACCAGCTTGGTCCCGTCCACGAACGCCGCCTCGACCTGGAGCAGCGGGAGCATCTCGCGCACGCCCGGCATGACGTCCTCGCCGCTGACGACCTGCTTGCCGATCTCCATGCACTCGGCGACGGTGCGGCCGTCCCGGGCGCCCTCCATGATCGCCTCGCTGATCAGCGCGCAGGCTTCGCTGTAGTTCAGTTTGACGCCGCGGTCGCGGCGTTTGCGGGCCAGGTCGGCCACGACGTAGATGTACAGCTTGTCCATCTCACGCGGCGAGAGATTCACGGGAATCACTCTTCCTTTCCGAGAATCCGGTGATCGAGAAATGCGAAACGTCCGCAAGGTGTTGGACGCACAAGGAAGTTGGGAGGGTATTCAGATTCGGCGCAGGCGCGGCACGGCCGGCGCCGCCGCCAGGAACAGCATCGTGGTCAGCACGAACGGCCAGGTGAAGGCGTGGCCGCCGAAGGGCGCGCAGACCGCGCCGAGCGCCGGGGTCAGCACGGTCGCGGCGGCCGCGCCGACCAGGGCGTACGCCGCGCTCCAGCCGTCGGGCGCCAGGAACACCCCGCACAGGGCGAGCGCCACCAGCACCCCGCTGTAGCCGAGCAGCCCCTGCCCGACCGACTCGCCGGGCGCTCCGAACGCCCAGGCCGTGACCAGCCCGGCGGCACTGCCCGCACAGGCCATCAGGCCCGCCAGGCGGCTCGCCGCGAACAGCCCGGCCAGGAACAGCAGGCCGACGTACCACTGCGGCATGAAGAAGATCTGACCGATGTTCGCGAAGAAGCCGTGCCAGAGCTGATCCCAGCTCAGACCGGTCGGGCCGTCGGCCGGGACGGGCAGGGCGGCGGGCGCGGGCGCGCCGTGCCACAGCCGCCGGAAGCCGGGGGCGGCGGCCGTGACGGCCGTCGCGACCAGGCAGAACGGCACGGTCAGCGCGGGTAGCCCCCGGC
The DNA here is from genome assembly GCF_042792155.1 of Kitasatospora sp. NPDC056651. Lineage (NCBI taxonomy): Bacteria > Bacillati > Actinomycetota > Actinomycetes > Kitasatosporales > Streptomycetaceae > Kitasatospora > Kitasatospora sp. NPDC056651. The sequence goes on from NZ_JBHTWX010000068.1 coordinate 10,548, forward strand.
CGGCGAGCAGTGCGCCGACCCCCGCCGTGACCACCACCGCGACGGCGGCCCCGAGGACCGCCACGGCGACCGTCGCCGGGTGCCCGGCGCCCAGGAAGACGGCACAACCCAGCGCCACCAGGCACCCGTTGTACCCGTGCAGCCCGGCCCCGACGGCCTCCCGGTCGAGCCCGAGCCCGTACGCGACGGCGGTGGAGACGGCACTGCCGAGCAGCCCGTAGAGGCCGTACTGCCAGCCGGCGGCGAACAGTGCGGCCACGAAGAAGAGTCCGCAGACGACGGACGGCATGAAATCCACCTGCGCGACGCCCCGGAGGACTTCCGCGACCACCCTGCCGGATATCGGACGAGCCGCCACCGAGGCGCTCTCCCCACCGATTTGCTGACCCATGCTGCGCACCAATTTTCCGGTACGGCCGGCCTGCCGAAAGTCGGCCCCGGCGATTCCTCCGGAACCGTACTCCTCCGAAATGCGAAGTCCAGGGGGTGCGGAGGGTTACGCCAAATCCACGATGGGTGACCGATGGGCCGCTGAGCTGCAACAATCTGTTGAACCGACTGTCGGTCAAGTTCGTTGCAGGGAGAAATCCTTTGCGAAGTTTTACTGACGGTTGGCATCGGCGGAGCCGAAGTCCGCACTCACCGCACAGGGCTCACTCAGCCGGCGCTCAGGTAACGCGTCAGGAACCGCTCGGACGAATCCAGTTCGGCATCCGGCACCTCCAGATGGCCACCGGGGTTGGCGTGCAGGGTCTTCTGCCGCGAGCCCAGCGCGCCGAACAGCGCGAGCGCCCCCTCGCGCGGCACCAGCCGGTCGTCCCACTGCACCAGGAACTCCACCGGCACGCCGACCCGCTCCGCCGCCTCCGTCTGCGATCCGTGCCCCGTCAGCCCGAACACCGCCGCGGCGATGCGCGGTTCGGCCGCCGCCAGCGGGATGCCGATCGCGCTCCCCAGCGACAGCCCCCAGTACCCGACCGGCCCGAGTCCCTCCCCCGCGCCGGTCGACGCCTCCTCACCGACCGCCTCCTCGCCGACGGCCTCCTCGCCCAGCGCGTCCAGCACCGCCGTCCACTCCGGCACCGCCCGCTCCGCGAGCGCCGCCGTGTGCCGCGCCAGCCACGCGCTGACCGGCCGGCCCGCCGCGATCAGCTCCCCGATCTCGGTGGCGAACCGCTCGTCCTGCGCGCTGCGCGGGCGCTCGCCGTGCCCCGGCGCGTCGAGCGCCACGGCCGCGAAACCGTGCCCCCGGACGCACCGCCCGGCCCGCTCCACCACCCCCGGTCCCAGCTTGTGCCCGCCGCCGCCGTGCCCCAGCAGCACCAACGGCCGCCCACCGAGCGGCAGCCCCTCCGGCTGCCAGAGCACACCGGGCACGCCGTCGAGGGTGAAGCGGCGCTGTGTCACGCCGCCCGAGCTGGATTCCGAGGTGAAGTGCACTCCGCCATCATGGCTCCCAACACGCGTTCGAGTCCCGGGTTTTCCCGTTGTGACGGCATCCTCCGCCCGGCGACGTCCCCGTGGCCGCCGGACGCGTCGAGGAGGACGGGAAGCCGCCGCGCCAGTGCCCGCGACGTCATGAGAAATGATCATCGGGCGGAGCGTAGTGGCGCCGCCACCGGCCGCCAGGCGCTGTCGGCCCGCCGCGGCCGCCGCCGGGCACTTTCGCGGCCCACCGCGGCCGGCGGTAAGCGCTTCCGGCCACCGCCGGGCTCTGGACGGGTGGAGGAGGTGCTCATGAAGGAAGCGAAGAGCGGTCGGGACGAGGAGTTCCAGACGTTCATCGTCGCGGTCTGGCCCCGCCTGGTACGCACGGCGTACCTGCTGGCCGGCGAGCAGTACGCGGCGGAGGACCTGGTGCAGTCCGCCGCGGAGAAGGCCTGCGCGGCCTGGTCGAAGGTGCGCCGGGCCGACGACCGGTACGCCTACGTGCGGCGGATCCTGGTCAACCAGCACGCCCGCCGCTGGCGCCGCCGGGCGCCGGAGCTGCTGGTGGACGCGGTGCCGGACACGGCAGGGGTGGAGGACGGCTTCGCCCGGTCCGACCAGCGCGGGGCCCTGCTGGCCGCGCTGGCCACCCTGCCGCCGCGCCAGCGCGAGGCGGTGGTGCTGCGGCACTGGGAGGACCTGAGCGACAGCTCGACGGCGGCGGCCATGGGGTGCTCGGTGGGCGCGGTGCGCAGCCACGCGGCGAAGGGGATCGCGCGGCTGCGGCAGGTCACGGCGTTGGTGGAGTTCAAGGACACGACTCACATCGGAGGGGCGGCATGAGCGGCGACACGAACCGGAATCCCGCGGGCGAGGGCCGGGAGGAATGGCTGGGGCTCGGCCTGTCCGAGGCGGCCGCCGGGGCGAGGATCGGCCCGGCGCCGGTGGCGGACATCGTGGCGGGCGGCCGCCGGCTGCGGCGGCGGCGCCGTTCGGTGGTCGGCGCGGCGGCGCTGGCCGCGGTGGTGGCCCTGGCCGGCGGGGCGGTGGCGCAGCTGCGCCCGGGCCCGGCGTCCACCCAGCGGATCGGCCCGGCGCAGGTCGGCGCCGTGCCCTCGCCCACGGCCGCCTCCGCGACGAGCGCCACCCCCGCCGTACGGGACCCGTTGACCCCGACCCGGACGCTGCTGAACCAGGGCGTGACGGCGGACGGCAAGCAGTGGCAGCTGTGGCACGCGCTGTGGCCGCTGGCCCCCAAGGAGCGGGCGTTCGAGCAGGCCACGGCGGTGCGGGCGGAGCGCAGCCGCTACGACGCGAACGTCGCCATGGTGACGGAGGAGTACGTCCGGCAGTACTGGCAGCCCGACTCCGATGTCGTCGACGTCTACTTCACGGTGGACGGGGTGCGGATCGGCCACGACTACGAGGGCACCCGGCCGGCCCCCGGGAAGGTCGACCCGCTCCGCCGGACCGAGTTCGGCGGCGGCCTGATCGGCCGTTCCGGCAAGGACGGCATCGTGCCCCCGGTCGACCTGGTGCTGATCGAGCTCTGGCCGGACGTCGGCCGGGTGGCGGTGACCTGGGAGGACGGCACCACCACCGAGCCGCAGGTCGTCACGGTGGCCGACTCCCCCATCCGGGAGATGGCGGTGGCCCGCCCGGGGACGATGCGGGCGAAGTCCTGGCAGTTCTACGACAAGGACGGCAACCGGCTCCAGGACTCCGACGCCAAGTACCTCACCGAGCCGCTCTCCTGAGCCGCGCCCGCCCCGCCTCGGCCCCGCGCGGCACACCGGCCCGGGAGGTCCGGTGTGCCGCGCGGCTGCCAGACTGTCCCCATGCGCGCGATCATCGAGTCCATGGCCGAGCAACTCACCCGGGTACCGGGCGTGGTGGGGGTGATGCTCGGCGGGAGCCGGGCGCGCGGCGAGGAGCGGCCCGGGTCGGACTGGGACCTCGGGGTGTACTACCGGGGAGCCCTCGGCCTGGACGCGCTGCGCGCGCTCGCCGGGCCGGAGACGGAGGTGGCCGGCCCGGGCGGCTGGGGTCCCTGGGTGAACGGCGGGGCCTGGCTGCGGATCGACGGGGTCGCGGTGGACTGGATCCTGCGGGACCTCGACCGGGTCGAACAGGTGTGGGCGGACTGCCGCGAGGGCCGCTTCGAGGTGGGGACGCAGGCCGGGCACCCGCTCGGCTTCTGGTCGCCCTGCTACCCGGGCGAGGTCGCGCTCGGCCGGCTACTGGCCGACCCCACCGGCGAGTTGGCGACGCTCAAGCGGCGGACGGCGGACTACCCGGAGCCGCTGCGCGACGCCTTGACCGCCGCCACCTGGGAGGCCGGGTTCCTGCTGGACACCGCGACGAAGAGCGCCGCCCGCGCGGACGCCCTGCACGTCTCGCTCTGCCTGTCCCGGGCCGTCGGCATCCTGGTCCAGGCCCTGTACGCCCATCACCGCCGGTGGTGCCTCAACGAGAAGGGCGCCCTGGCCGTGGCGGAGCAACTGCCGCACACCCCGAGGGACTTCGGCCGGACGGCCCGGTCGGTCCTGGCCGCCCCGGGCGGCACCGCCGCGGAACTCGAAGCCACCCTCGCCCGCGCCCGGGAGCTGACCCGGCAGACGGTGGCCGCACTGGGCCGCTGAGCCGCCCGGCCGCCCCCGGGCGGGGCGGCCACGCGACGGGGCGGCCACGCGACGGGGCGGCCACGCGACGGGGCGGCCAGCCCCGGTACCAGGAGGCGGTGGACGCGTGGTCGGGCACCGACACCACGTCGAGGGCAGCCGCCCTCAGCTCTGACCAGACCGGCGGAGTACTGCCAGCCCAGGGTGAAAGCGTCGTCCATGGCACCATCCTGACCCGGCGCCCGGAGCCGTGGCCAGCGAATATGCCGGGCGAGGCCGGGCGCCGCCGGCAGCGCCGCTCCCGCCCGCACCGACCCCGTAAGCTCGGACCCCATGCAGGGGGACGCAGCAGACCGGACGCCGTGGCCGCGCCGCGCCGTGGGGTTCCTGCTCGGCGTCCCGAGCGCGGTCCTCGCCGCCCTGTACCTGCTCCTCGCGGCCGTCGTCCTCGGCCCGTTCCTGCTCCGGCCGCGCCACCGCCCCCGCGCCACCGGGAGGTTGATGCCCGGGGTGCGCCGGCTGGCCGCCCTGGAACGGGCCCGGCGCCGCGCGTTCTTCGGCGACCGCTTCCCCCGCCACTACCGGGCGCAGGACCCCGGGCTGCTGCGCTACCTGGTGGCGCGCGCCGGCAGCGGACTGGTCACCGGGGCGGTGCTGGCACTGCTGGCCTTCGGCGCGGGCCTGGCCGTGCTGCTGGCCGGCGGGCTGCTGCGCGGCTCGCTCGACTGGGCGCAGATGGCGGTCCAGACACTGCTCGGCGGGGTGCTGCTCTTCCTGGCCGTGCAGGGCCTGTGCTCGCTGGCCGCGCTGGACGCCCGGCTCGCCCGCGAGTGCTTCGGCCCGTCCGAGGCCGAGCTGCTGCGCCGCCGGATCGCCGAACTCGCCGACAGCCGGGCCGCGGTGGTGCGGGCGGTGGACACCGAGCGGCGCCGGATCGAGCGGGACCTGCACGACGGCGTCCAGCAGCGGGTGGTGGCGTTGGCGATGCTGCTCGGCCGGTCGCGGCGCGGCCTGGAGCGCCGTCAGGATCCGGAGCGTACGGCGGAACTGCTGCGCCAGGCGCACCGGGAGGCGCAGGGGCTGCTGACCGAACTGCGCGAGGTGGCCTGGCGGGCGTACCCGTCGGCGCTGGACACCCTGGGGCTGGAGGAGGCGCTGGGCGGGGTCGCCGAGCGCTGCGCGGTCCCGCTGCGGGTCCACTACGAGGTGGCCGGCCCGCTGCCCGGCCCGGTCCGCACCGCGGCCTACTTCGTGGTGTCGGAGTGCGTCACCAACGCCGCCAAGCACTCCGGCGCCCGGGCGGTCTCGGCCCGGGTGGTCGGGACCGCCGCGCTGCTCACCGTCCGGGTGGAGGACGACGGCCGCGGCGGCGCGGACCCGGCGGGCAGCGGTCTGACCGGCCTGCGCGGGCGGGTCGCCGCGCTGGACGGCACCCTCCACGTCCACAGCCCCGCCGGGGGCCCGACCGTCATCACCGCGGAGCTGCCATGCGCGTGACCCTCGCCGAGGACTCGACCCTGCTGCGGGAGGGGCTGGTGCGCCTGCTCGCCGAGGAGGGGCACCGGGTGCTGGCCGCCGTCGGTGACGCGACGGCCCTGCTCGCGGCCGTGGCGCGGCAGCCGCCGGACGTCGTGGTGGTGGACATCCGGATGCCGCCGACCCACACCGACGAGGGGCTCCGGGCGGCGGTGGAGATCCGCGGGCGGTGGCCGGACGTCGGGGTCCTGGTGCTCTCCCAGCACGTCGAACGCGGTTACGCGGCCCGGCTGTTGGACACGGGCGCGGAGCGGGTCGGCTATCTGCTGAAGGACCGGGTGGCCGAGGTGGACGAGTTCCTGGACGCCCTGGTGCGGGTCGCGGCGGGCGGCGCGGTGATCGACCCGGAGGTGGTCCGGCAGCTGGTGGTCCGCACCACCCGCGCCGATCCGCTGGCCCGGCTGACCCCGCGCGAGCGCAGCGTCCTGGAGGCGCTCGCCGAGGGCTGGACCAACACCGCCGTCGCGCAGCGGCTGCACATCTCGCTGAGCGCGGTGGAGAAGAACCTCAACGCCGTCTTCGACAAGCTGGAGCTGCCCCGCACCACCGACCACAACCGCCGGGTCCTGGCCGTCCTGCGCTACCTCGGCGGGTAGCCGGCCGCGGGAGGCGGGCGCTCACGGCTTCCCCGGCTCCCGGGCCCGGAACGCCGTGACCGGGCGGGCGGCCGGGCCCGCACCCGATCCGGTCCCCGGGCCCGGCCCCGAACCGGCCGCACCTGAACCGGCCGCACCCGGGGCGGCCGCCCGCGCGCCGTCCGGGCCCGGCCCTGGCCCGGCGGGGTCCGGCGGGCGCAGCGTGAGGACCTGGTCAGCCAGCGGCAGGAGGGCCCGGTCATGGGTGATCAGCACGGTGGTGCGCCCCGCCATCAGGCGGCGCAGCGCGGGGACGAGCTGCTCGACGGTGTGCGGGTCGAGACCGCTGGTGGGTTCGTCCAGGACCAGGACGGGGGTGTCCCGCAGGAAGGCGCGGGCGATGGCGACGCGCCGGCTCTGGCCGCCGGAGAGCTGGAAGCCGTCGGCGCCGATCACCGTGCGGTAGCCGTCCGGGAGCGCGGTGACGAAGTCGTGGGCGCCGGCACTGCGGGCGGCGCGTTCGATGTCGGCGGGCGGGGCGTCGGGGCGGCCGTAGGCGATGTTGTCGGCGATGGACCCGTGGAACAGCGGGGCTTCCTGGGGCAGCAGCGTGACCGCCCGGCGCAGTGAGACCAGGGTGAGGTCGCGCAGGTCCTGCCCGTCGAGGCGGACGGTGCCGGCCTGCGGGTCGAGGAAACGGACCAGGAGCTTGGCGAGGGTGGACTTGCCGCCGCCGCTGGGCCCGACGACGGCCAGGCTCTCGCCGGGGCCCAGGTCGAAGTCCAGGCCGGTCAGGACGGGCGGCCCGGGCAGTCCGGTGGCGCCCGGATAGCCGGCCCGCACGTCCCGGAGGGTGAGCCGGCCCCGGACGGGGCCGGTGTCCCGGGCGGTGGGGCGCTCGCGCACCGGGCTGGTGAGGTCGTGCAGCTCCAGGACGCGTTCGCCGGAGGCGCAGGCCGTGCCGGCGAGCGGGACGAGGGCCGCGAGCTGCTCGACGGGCTCGAACAGCTGGGCCATGAAGGCGGCGAAGGCGAGCAGGCCGCCGAGGCTGAGGTTGCCGTGGACGACTTCCAGCGCACCGACGCCCACCACGGCGAGCCCGGCCAGCAGTTGCAGCACACCGACGAACGGCTGGTAGAGGTCGGCGACCCGGGCGGCGGCGAGTTCGGCGTCCAGCAGGGCCCGGCCCTCCCGGTGGACCCGTTCGACCTCGCGCTCCTCCTGGCCGCAGGTCCGGGTGACCTCCGCGTTGCGCAGGCTCTCCTCCAGCAGTGCGGTGACCCCGCCCGCCCGGCGCTGGACCTGCCGTTCCCGGCGCCGGATGCGGCGTCCGAACAGGCTGGTGGTCAGGACGAACAGCGGGGCGGCCAGCAGCGCGGCCACGGTGAGCGGCCAGCTCAGGTAGAACGCGGCGCCGGTGAACAGCACCAGGCTGACGGAGGCCACCGCGCCCTCGACCAGCCCGGTGGCCACCATCTGCTCGATCGCGGCGATGTCGGTGGTGAGTCGCGCGACCAGGTCGCCCCGCCAGCGGGTCTCCAGGGTGTCGGGTGGCAGGGTGTGCAGGTGGGCGAGGGTGTCGGTGCGCAGCCGCAGCATGACGCGCTCGGCCGTCCGGGTGCTGGTGTAGGTGCCGGCGTAGGTGAACAGCGCGGCGGTGGCGGACGCGCCGAGCATGAGGCCGGCGAGCAGCCAGAAGTCGGCGAAGCGCCGGGGCACGAGGACGTCGTCGATCAGGTCCTTGAACAGCCAGACGGAGACGACCTCGCCGAAGGCGCCGAGGACGAGCAGGACCCCGCTCACCGGCAGCCAGCGCACATCGGGGCGCACCCAGGGCCAGAACCGGTGGAACAGCTCCCGCAGCGGGATGACGGGTGAGTCCGTCACCGGACCCTGGTCGTCGGCCCTCTGGTCGTCGGCCCCCTGGTCGTCGGTCTCGTCCGCCCCCGGGTCGCCCGTAGGCGCCGCATTGCGCATGGACACGGTCCGTTGCTCTAGGAAGCAGCGTGGCTTCGTGGCGGGACGCGCCGTCGTCGGGACAGCGGCGGCGTCGCTCCCAGGGTGAGGGGCCGACGGTGGCGCCGCCGGCCCCTTGTGATGGTGCTAGTCAGAACTGCCGTGTGCAGTCCCCGCCGAACTCACCGTCACCACATGCCGAAGCGGCGACGGTGGTGCCCACGGCGGTCGCGACGACGACGGCGACGATCCCTGCCTTCACGACGATCGAAGTAACTCATCACGGCTTCTCTCTCTCGTCTCGGCGGCACTCCTGTGCGCCCGAGACCGGCGCTGACGGCGCGGTCGCGGGGACCTGGAGGCCGTTGCCCGTGGCCCGACCGTTCCGGCCGCCGGATCGGCGACACCGGGAACGGTTCGTTCCACTCCTCCAGTATCCGCCCACCGTCGGTCTCCGCAGCCCGAGAGCGATCGACCCTTGCGGTTACCGGGCCACCACGGTGGCCGGAGTGCCGCCCGTGACGGTGAGCAACTCCGGGTAGGTCATCGGCACGACGGTGTGCGGGTGTCCGGCGGCGGCCCAGAGCACCTGGTACGTCTCCAGCGCGGTGTCGACGACGGTGCGCAACCGGGTCGGGTGGCCGGTCGGGGCGACGCCGCCGATGGCCTGGCCGGTGGCCTCGCGGACCTGGGCGGCGGTGGCGCGCTCGATCGGCCCGGTGCCCAACTGCCGCGCCAGGTAAGCGGTGTCGACCCGGTGGGCGCCGCTGGTCATGACCAGCAGCGGGGCGCCGTCGCAGTGGAACACCAGGCTGTTCGCGATGGCGCCGACCTCGCAGCCGAGCGCGGCGGCGGCCTCGGCCGCGGTGCGGGCGGAGTCGGGCAGGACGCGGATCTCGCCGGGGACGCCGGCGGCCGCCAGGGCCTCGGCGACGGCCTGGCTGCGGGCGGGGAGGGAGGGTGTCATCGGCCCATCATGCCTTCCGCGCCGGGGAGGCCGGAGAGGCCTGGGAAGCCTGGATCGCCGGGGACACCGGGGACACCGGGGAGGCCTCCCGGGCCACGGAGGCGCGCCCGACGGCGCTCAGTACCGCCCGGACACCCGCGGTGAGCACCGAGGCGTCGCGACCGACCCCCCACACCACCCGATCGGCCGAGCCGACGGACCCGCCGGAGCCTCCGGAACCCCCCGGGCCGCCCACCCGGGCCTCCACGTACGCGACCGCGTCCCGCCCCGGGCCCACCGCGTGCTCGCCGAAGGAGAGGATCTCCGCGCCCACCGCGTCGGCCACCGCGTCCAGTGGCCCGGCGCCGGTGCCCCGGCGGCCGTCGACCTCCGCCCAGTCCTCGCCGACCCGCCACTTCCGGTCGGCCCCCGCGTCCAGGTACTCGGCCCGGAACAGCTCGTACAGCTCCCGCGCGGTCACCTCGCGCCCGCTGTCGTCGGTGGCCTCCTGCACCACCCGGGCGAACTCGATCTGCAGGCGCCGGGGCAGTTCCAGCCCCTCCGCGGTGTGCAGCAGGTGGGCGATCCCGCCCTTGCCCGACTGGCTGTTGACCCGGATCACCGCCTCGTAGTCCCGCCCCAGGTCGGCCGGGTCGATCGGCAGGTAGGGCACCGACCAGGGCGCCTGCCGCTCCGGGACACCCAGTGCGGCGGCCGTCTCGGCGTGCCGGGCGAAGCCCTTGCGGATGGCGTCCTGATGGGTGCCGGAGAAGGCGGTGTGCACCAGGTCGCCCGCGTACGGGTGCCGCTCGTGGACGGGCAGCCGGTTGCAGTGCTCGACGGTGCGGCGGATCGCGTCGATGTCGGAGAGGTCGAGCATCGGGTCGACGCCCTGGGTGTGCAGGTTGAGCGCCAGGGTCACCAGGTCGACGTTGCCGGTCCGCTCGCCGTTGCCGAACAGGCAGCCCTCGACCCGCTGGGCGCCGGCCAGGACGGCCAGTTCCGCGCAGGCGACGCCGGTGCCCCGGTCGTTGTGGGGGTGGACGGAGAGGATCACCGCCTCGCGCCATTCCAGGTGGCGGTCCATGTACTCGATCTGGTCGGCGTACACGTTGGGGGTGGCGATCTCGACGGTGGCCGGCAGGTTGTGGATGACGGGCCGCTCCGGCGCGGCGTCCCAGAGCCGGGTCAGGCCGTTGCAGACCTCCAGGACGTAGTCCGGCTCGGTCAGGTTGAACACCTCGGGCGAGAACTGGAACCGCAGGCCGTCCCGGCCCTCCCCCAGCCTGGCCATCAGCGTCGCGGCCCCGGTGATCAGCGCCCGCAGCTCGGCCCGCTCCTTGCCGAGGACGACCTCGCGCCACTGCGGCGCGGTCGCGGTGTACAGGTGGACGACCACCCGGGGCAGGCCGGCGACGGATTCGAAGGTGCGCCGGATCAGGTCTTCGCGGGCCGCCGTGAAGACGACCACGGTGACGTCCTCGGGCACCGCGCCGGGGGTGGTGGCCAGCCGGCGGACGAAGTCGAAGTCGGTCCGGCTGGCGGAGGGGTAGCCGACCTCGATCTCCTTGAAGCCCATGGCGAGGAACAGGTCGAACATCCGCTGCTTGCGCACCGGGTCCATCGGTTCGGCCAGCGCCTGGTTGCCGTCGCGCAGGTCGACGGGGACCCACAGCGGGGCCCGCTCGGTCCGCCGGCCGGGCCAGCGGCGCAGCAGGGCGGGCACGTGGACCCGCTCGTGGGCGGGGCGGTAGCGGTGGGAGGGCATGGCGCCGCCGCGCTGGGGGTTCCAGGCGGGGGCGGCGGCCGGGACGGGTCCGGCGGGGGCGTGCAGGGTCGGGAAGCGCATGGCGGGTTTCCTCGGGCAGGTACCGGGGACCGGCAGGACGGCGCCCCGCAGCGGGGTGCCGGTCAGGTCACGCCCCGCTGCGGCCACCAAGAAGAAGGCCCCCCGGGGTGGGCGTCCACGGCTGCATGCCGGGTAGAGTAACCACGACCCAAGTCCTCAGACAACCTGACAGGTGAACCCGATGGCCGCGCTCCGCCCCTCCCCCCTCGCCGAACAGGCCGCCGCGCGGCTGGAGGAGCAGATCCGGGCCGGCCAGTGGCCGGTGGGCGGGAAGCTGCCGGGCGAGGTGGCGCTGGCCAAGGAGCTGGGCGTCGGCCGCTCGACCGTCCGGGAGGCGCTGCGCACCCTCGCGGCGGCCGGGATGGTGCAGAGCCGCCAGGGCTCCGGGGTGCTCGTCACCGCCGACCGGCCCACCGGGGACTGGGCCGCCAGGCTGCGCCGCGCCGAACTGGCGCACGTCTACGAGGTGCGCACGGTGGTCGAGGTGCAGGCGGCCCGGCTGGCGGCCACCCGCCGCACGGAGGCGGACCTCGCCGCGCTCGACGCCGCGCTGGCGGCGCGCCTGGCGGCGGGCGGGGCCGACGACGCCGCCTTCGTGGAGGCCGACATCGCCCTGCACACCGCCGTGGTGGCGGCGGCTCACAATCCCGTCCTGGATGACCTCTTCGCCCAGTTCGCCCCGGTTCTTCGGGAGCAACTGGTCACCCTGGTCGGACTGTTCGGACTGCGCGCGGAGGACCCGAACCACGGCTACGGCTCGCACGCCGACCTCGTCCGGGCCCTGCGCGACGGCGATCCGGAGGAGGCCGGGCGGGTGCTCGCGGCGGAGCTGGAGGCCACCCGGTCCCGGCTGCTGGCGCACTGACGGCCGGCCGGCAGTCCGCGTAGCGACTCCCGGCCGGGCGTCACACACTTTTCACACTCCGGTCATCCTTCGGCCGCGCGCCTCATTGACACTGTGTCACGCGGGTCCGGGACCGCCTGCTCCGCATACGTACAGTCAACAAATGAATGACATTGTGACCACCGCGTGCACAAGCACGGCTCAGGTAGTGAACGGATTTTCACTCCTATCAAACGATATGACTAGTATCGCTTCGTCAAAAAGCCCGTGCCCCCGGACGGCCCGCCCCTCACCGGCCGGCCGCCAGCCTCAAGGAGTCAGCTCTGCGCGCGCGTGCGAATCGGCGGCCCCCGACGCCGAAGGGCCCCCGCAGGCGTCCACGCCTGTCCCTGCGGACGGCACTGCTCGTCCTGGCCGTCGTCCCCAGCATCGCCCTGGTCGCCCTCTGGGCCGTGACCAGCGGTGAGACCATCGCCGACTTCCAGCGGCTGGCCGACCAGGCCACCATCGCCCAGAAGGCCGGCCAGCCCTCCAACATCGTCTACTACAACCTCCAGGAGGAACGCCGGCTCAGCGCCGAGGCGCTCGCCCGGCCCGCCTCCAACACCGACCAGCTGCGCCACCAGCGGCAGCTGACCGACGACGCGGTCCGGCAGTTCCAGACCCTCTCCGGGGAGACCGCCGACAGCGCCCCCGCCGAGGTCCGCGCCGCCGTCGCCGAAGCCCGCCAGGCCATGGGCAAGCTCGCCGAGCAGCGCTCCGCCGTCGACCGCGCCACCACCGACCAGCAGAGCGTCTACGCCTACTACACCGACCTGATCAGCGTCGACCTGCGGCTGTTCACCGCGCTCAGCCGGGTCGACACCGGTGAGGTCACCTGGCTGTCCAAGACCCTGGTCAACTCCTTCTGGGCCAAGGAGATGCTCTCCCGCGAGGACGCCATCCTGGCCCGCGGCTGGCCCGGCGGCCGGCTGTCCACCGCCGACTACCAGCAGGTCCAGCAGCTGATCGGCGCCCAGGACCACCTGCTCAACGTCCAGGTCATCCCGTACATCCCGGACTCCGAGGCGCAGGCCTGGCGCGACCTGGTCAACAGCCCGTCCTGGCAGGGCAAGGCCGCCGTCGAGCAGGCCCTGCTCAAGCCCACCGCCCCCGACGCCAACGGCACCGTCAAGCTCCCCGCGACCCAGGACCAGTGGCGCCAGGCCCTCGACGGGCTCAACCCGCCGCTGGTCAAGGCGATCGAGGACCGTACCAACGGCATCATCGAGGTCGCCAAGAGCGCCATCCTCGGCATGCTCACCCGCGTGGTGCTGACCACCGTCATCGGCCTGATCACCGTCGTCGCCGTCGTCATCGCCTCCTGGCGCCTGAGCCGCTCGCTGCGCCGCCGCATCAAGGACCTGCACACCCAGGCCGAGGAGATGCGCCGCACCCTGCCCGAGGTGGTCGAGCGCCTCGGCCGCGGCGAGCACGTGGACGTCGAGGCCGAGACCCACTCCATCGAGGCCGGCCCGGCCGACAACCGCACCGACGAGCTCGCCCGCCTCGGCCAGGCGCTCAACCTGGCCCGCTCCGCCGCCCTGGAGGCCGCCGTCGGCCAGGCCGAGCAGCACCGCGGCTTCGAGCGGCTGCTCCAGCGCATCGCCCGCCGCACCCAGCTGCTGATCGGCCGCCAGCTGCGCAAGCTGGACGAGCTGGAGCGCAGGCACGACGACCCGGAGGTCCTGGAGGGCCTGTTCGACCTCGACCACCTCACCGCCCGGCTGCGCCGCTACGAGGAGAACCTCGTCATCATGGCCGGCGGCCAGCCGCAGCGGCGCTGGCGCAAGCCCGTCCCGCTGCTGGACGTGCTGCGCGCGGCGCAGGGCGAGGTGCAGGACTACCGCCGGATCTCGATCGACATCGAGGGCCACCCGTGGCTCTCCGAGCGGGCCGTCGGCCCGGTCGCGCACGTGCTCGCCGAGCTGATGGAGAACGCCACCACCTTCTCCAAGCCGCCCACGCCGGTCGAGGTGCGCGCCGCCATGGTCGGCCGCGGGCTCGCGATCGAGATCGAGGACCGGGGCCTGGGCATGGACCCGGAGCAGTACGACCAGGCCAACGAGCTGATGAGCCGCCCGCCGCGCACCGACGTGCTGGCCCGGGCCGACGACATCCGCCTCGGCTTCCACGTGATCGCCCGGCTGGCCTCGCTGCACGGGCTGAGGATCGAGTTCCGCCCGTCCGCCTTCGGCGGCACCCGGGTGGTCGTGCTCGTCCCGGACGAGCTGGTCATCGAGGGCGACACCGGGCTGCCGGACGGCGCCGGCGGCACCGCCGCCGAGCCGATCCCGCTGGTGCGCCGCTCGCGCCGGGCGGTGCGCTCGGCCTCCGACGAGACGCCCACCCAGGTGTCGGCCGGACCGCCGGTCGCGCCGGTGGAGTCCTTCCCGCTCGGCGACTTCGCGCCGCAGACGGCTCCGCTGCCGCTGCCGGCGCCCGCGGCGGGGGCGGAGCCGGAGGCCGCCGTCCACGGGACCGTGCCGTCGGAGCAGCCGTACCGGCCGCCGTCGCCGTTCACACCGGTCGAGCCGTTCGCACCGGTCGAGCCGGTCGAGCCGGTCGAGCCGCCCGCGCCGTTCGCGCCGTTCGCGGCGGAGCGACCCCAGCAGCCCGAGCAGCCGTACCAGCAGGAGCAGCCCTACCCGGCGGAGCAGCCGTACCAGCACGAGCAGCCCGTTCCGCAGCCGCCGTCGCTCCAGCCGGAGCAGCCGATCGAGCACACCTCCCCGGCCGACCCGGCGCCCACCCACGACGCCCCGGCCTACCCGGACATCGCCTACGCCCGGGTCACCGACGCCGAGGCCCCGTACGCCGACGAGCAGTACCGCCCGGCCGACCACTACCGGCTGGCCGAGCGGCGCCGCGAGTACCCGACCTCGGTGCCGTACAGCCCGGCCGAGAGCGGCCAGCCCCCGCTGCCGCAGCGGGTCCGGCAGGCGAGCCTGGCGGCCGAGCTGCGGGTGCCGCCCGCCCAGCCGCAGTGGGTCGAGCGCCCCGCCGTGGACACCGGGCCCACGAGCCCGTTCCAGCGCACCGAGCGGCCGGTCCGGCGCTCCGGCGCGGCGATCGGCGCCTTCCAGCGCCAGTCCCGCGCCGCCCGGGCCCAGGACAGCGGCGAGCACCCGCTGCCCGCGTCCGCCACCCCGGCGGCCCCCTCCGCCGTACCCGCCGGTCCCCCGGCCACCGCCCCGTCCCCCTGGGCCCTCCCGGCCGCGGACTCCCGAACCACACGAACGGATGAGCAGTCATGAACCGCACGATCGCCACCCACCAGGACCTGGACTGGCTGCTGGACGGACTCGTCGACTCGGTGCCCGGGACCAGGAACGCCGTCCTGCTCTCCGACGACGGCCTCGTGGTCAGCCACTCCCGCACCATCGAGCGGGCCGACGCCGAGCGCCTGGCGGCCGTCGCCACCGGCCAGCAGAGCCTGGCCCGCGGTGTCGGGCAGCTCTTCGACGGCGGCCCGGTGCACCAGGTGATCGTCGAGCTCGCCGAGTGCTGGCTGTTCATCATCGCCGCCGCCCAGGGCACCCACCTGGCCGTCGTCGCCTCCCAGGAGGTGGACGCCGAGGTGATGTCCGTCGCGATGCACACCCTGGTGCAGCAGGTCGGCCAGAAGCTCAGCACCCCGGTACGCGGCGACGGCACCGCCGCCCCCGCCGCCCCGGCGTCCTTCGACGCCTTCGCCGCCCGGAACCGGGGCTGACGCGGGTGGACCCGTACGGGAACGACGCCTGGGCGGACGGCCCCGAGGGGGACCGGCCGGCCGGTCCGCGGCCCGTCCCCGCCGACGGCCCGCAGCCCGGCCCGCAGTCCGGCCCGCAGTCCGGCGGGGACGACCGCTGGCGGCGCGGCGCGGTGCCGCACTGGAGCGACCTGGCGGAGGAGGAGGCGGAGGACGAGTCGGGCACCATGGTGCGCCCGTACACGATCACCCGCGGCCGGACCGCGCCCGAGCGCGACGACCTCACCCTCATCACCGTGCTCACCACGGACGAGGACAAGGCCGCCGCGGCCCTGGCGCGGGGCAGCCGCGCCGGTGCGCGCGGTCTCCAGCCCGAGCACCGGCTGATCCTCGAACACTGCCGCCGCCCGGCAGCCGTCGCCGAGGTGTCGGCGGGCCTGGACCTCCCGGTCTCGGTCACCAAGATCCTGCTGGGCGACCTGGTCGCCCAGGGCCTGCTGAAGGCCCGGGCGCCGCTGTCGGTGGCCCGGGCCGCCGGGGGCGTGGACCTCGGCCTGCTCACGGCCGTACGCGAAGGACTCCGGAGACTCTGAACATGGCAACACCCCACTCCGCCACCGACGACCCCGCCGCCCCGGCCGCCGTCAAGATCCTGATCGCGGGCGGCTTCGGCGTCGGCAAGACCACCCTGGTCGGCTCGGTCAGCGAGGTCACCCCGCTGCGCACCGAGGAGTACCTGACCCGGGCCAGCGTCGGCGTCGACGACCTGGCCGGTGTCGACCAGAAGACCACGACGACCGTCGCGCTCGACTTCGGCCGGATCACGATCAGCCCCGAGCTGGTCGTCTACCTGTTCGGCACGCCCGGCCAGGAACGCTTCTGGTTCATGTGGAACGACCTGGTCAACGGCGCCCTCGGCGGCATCGTCATCGCCGATACCAGGCGGCTGGACACCAGTTTCGCCTCCATCGACTTCTTCGAGAGCCGGGGCATCCCGTTCGTGGTCGCGATCAACTGCTTCCACAACACCAACACCCGCACCCCCGAGGAGATCCGGGCCGCGCTCGACCTCGACCCGCAGGTGCCGATGCTGCTCGGGGACGTGCGCGAGCGCGCCTTCGGGCGGGACCTGCTGCTCGCCCTGGTCGACCACCTGATGGACCTCGCCTCGGCTCCCGTCGTCTGAACCCTCCCGGCTCACCCCGAACCGCCTGAACTTCCTTCCGGAGCACTCCACATGACCAGTCCCCTGCGCGTCCTCGTCCACGGCGGCGGCATCGGCGGCCTCACCCTCGCCACCGCCCTCGCCGAGCGCGGCCACCAGGTCGATGTCGCCGAGCTGCGCGAGCAGTTGGAGGCCCTCGGTGTCGGCATCATCCAGCCGTCCAACGCCCTGCACGTGATGCGCGAGATCGGCGTCCTGGACGACTGCCTGTCCGTCGGCTTCGAGTGGGAGGTGCTGACCATCTGCGACCCGGCCGGCGCCACCCTCGCCACCATCCCCCAGCCCCGGATGGGCGACGCCCCCTCCAACAACGGCATCCCGCGCCCGGCGCTCGCCCGGGTCCTGGCCGACGCCGCCGTCAAGGCCGGTGCCACCGTCCGGTTCGGCACCACCATCGCCACCCTGAGTGAGGACGCCGACGGCGTCGAGGCCGCCCTGACCGACGGACACACCGGCCGCTACGACCTGGTCGTCGGCTTCGACGGCATCGGCTCGCCGCTGCGCCGCCGGCTGTACGGCGAGAAGTACGCCCCCGAGTACACCGGCTTCGCCAACTGGCGCGTCACGCTGCCGCGTTCGCCCGAGGTGCGGGGCGTGGTGATGTCCTCCGGCAACCTCAGGGCGAAGGCGCTGCTCACCCCGATCAGCGCGGACCTGATGTACCTGGGCTCGGTCTTCGCCGAGGCCGAGGACTTCCGCCCGGACCCGGAGCGCGCCCACGAGCAGCTGCGCGAGCGGCTGGCCGGCTTCGGCGGCCCGATCGCCGAGGCGCTGGCCCAGGTCACCGACCCGGCCGCGGTGGTCTACTCGCGGATCTCCCAGGTCACCGTCGAGGAGCCCTGGCACGTCGGCCGGATCGTCCTCGCGGGCGACGCCGCCCACGCTTCCACCCCGCACCTGGCGCAGGGCGCCGCGATGGCCGTCGAGGACGCCCTGGTGCTCGCCCGGAGCCTCGACGCGGCCGACAGCGTCCCGGCCGCCCTCACCGCCTGGGAGGAGCGCCGCCGTCCGCGCGCGATGTGGGTCCAGGCCCTGTCCCGGGCGATCCTCAAGCAGGAGACGGGCGCGGCGACCACGCCGGAGGAGGACGAGCTGCTGAAGGTCGGCATCCCCGGTGCCGCGCACGTCCTGGTGCGGCCGTACTGACGACGCCGGGAGCCCTTCGGGTTCGAACACGGGCCCGGCGGGGCGGTGTCGTGGCGCCCCGCCGGCCCGCCGGGTCCCGTCCGGCTCAACCCGTCGGACGCAGCGACGCCGCCGGGGCCGCCGGCGCTCGCGCGGTGATCTGGTCGCGCCGGTCCCACACCGCCCGGGAGATCCGGGCGAGCAGCCGGGCCGCCGGGTCGGTGCGGTCCGTGCCGTCGGCGAGCGGGCCGGTGTAGCAGACGGCGATCAGATAGGGCGGGCAGTCCGCCGCCTGGACCAGGCCGACGCTGTGCCGGGCGCCGGGGACCCAGCCGTTCTTGAAGGCGATCCGGGTGTCGGCCGGGAGGCCGGCGGCCAGGTCCACCCGGAAGTCGTTCTGTTCGAGCAGGGCGAGCAGTTCCGGCTCGCCGGCCAGCGAGCGCAGCAGCCGGACCAGGTCGTGGGCGCTCACCCGGTTGTGCAAGCCCCGGGCGCGCGCTGCCCGGTCCTCGATCCCGCGCGGGGTGGCGCTGCGGGTGGCTCCCGCGCGGCGCCACACGTCGGCGACGGCCTGCCGGGTGGTGCGGGCCAGGCAGAGGTTGGTGGCGAGGTTGGACGAGTGGGTGATCATCCGCTCGGCGAGCAGGCGCAGCGGCACGTGGGTGCCGAGCAGTTCCCAGGGCAGCGGATCGCTGTCCCAGTCCGGGTCGTTGACGAACTCGCCGCCCACGGCGGACTCGAAGCGGTTCACCACCGGCACCTCGGCATCGAGGTCGGCGCCGCTTCGGCAGAGCGCGGCGAGCACCGCGACCTTCATCGTGCTCGCGGCGTCGTGCAGTACGTCGGGGTTGCGGGCGAACACCGGCTTCGAGTCGCCCGTCCAGGGGGCCACCACCACGGAGAGCATGGGGGAAGGGTACGGGAGGGCGGGACCGGACCCCGGCCGTTGCGGCGGACGACACGAACGCCTTCCGGCGCCGCCCGGCCGGGCCCGCACCACCGCGGGAGCGGTCAAGGGGTGGCAAAAGCCCCCAGGGCGCCATTCCCTCGCGCGAACAGAACCTTCGCCCCCTTACCGTGCAAATGCGACGCCCATTCATAAAGCGTCCGGGGGCCGGTCGTCCGGAAAAAACCAGGTCCCCCGAAGTGCGTGCGAGCTGTACTCTCTGAGCACATTCGAACTGTGCCGAATGTGTTCAGTTATTCACACAACTGTGGGGGAATCGGTGCACAACCGCCGACTTGTGGTCCTCGCCGCCTTCGTGGCGGCCGGTGTCGGTATCGCCACGTCCGGGACGGCCCAGGCGGCCGCTCCGTCCTCGAAGCCCGCCTCGCCCGCCGCCAACGCGGTCGGGCTGGACGCGATCAAGCAGCTGCCCGCCAAGACCTACGACAGCGCCGCCGACCGTACGGTCGTCACCGCGAAGCCCGGCGCCCGGGCCGCGGCGCCCGCCCAGGGTGCGCCGGCCGCCGCGCCGCTCTCCGCGACCATCGGGATCGGCCTGCGCGCCACGCTCACCAGCGCGCACGGCGTCGACCTGGAGACCCAGCTCACCCCCAGCGCCACCGGCACCGTCGCCGTCACCATCGCCTGGGGCGACGGGACGTCGGACACCTTCAACGCCGGCATCGCCGGCGGCGGGCTGGACAAGCGCGTCACCAAGCACAAGTACACCTCGACCGGCCGGTACGACGTCAAGGTCACGGCGACGGACACCGCGAACGCCGTCGAGGCCACGAACACCCTCTCGCTGGAGACCCTCGGCAGCGAGTTCACCCCGGTCGCCCCCGCCCGCCTGCTGGACACCCGCTGGGGCGTCGGCGCCCCGGCGGCCAAGGTCCCCGCCCGCGGCACGGTGGCCCTGAAGATCGACGGCGCCGGCCAGATCCCCGCCGGGGTCGACGCGGTGGTGCTCAACGTCACCGTCACCAACGCCACGGCGGACGGCCACGTCTCCGTGCAGCCCACGAAGACCCTGGCCGAGACGGCCGAGACGTCGAACCTGAACTTCGTCGCCGGCCAGACCGTCCCGAACCTGGTGGTGGCCACCGTCGGCTACGACGGCTACGTCTACCTCTTCAACTCCAGCTTCCAGTCGGTCGACCTGCTCGCCGACGTCACCGGCTACTTCGCCGCCAAGGCCGCCAGCGGCTACAAGTCCGTGACGCAGACCCGCGTCGTCGACACCCGCTCGGCCATCGGGGCGCCGCTGGGCCAGGTCCCCGGCCTGAGCAGCTTCGACGTCCAGATGACCGGCCGCAACGGCGTCCCGGCCGGGGTCACCGCCGTGGCGGTCAACCTGACGGCCACCGGCCCGCAGGACGCCGGCCACCTGATCGCCTACCCGACCGGGCAGGCGGTGCCGACCACCTCCAACCTGAACTTCACCGGCGGCCAGACCGTCGCCAACGCGGCGATCGTGCCGGTCGGCGCGGACGGCAAGATCACCATCCGCAACGGCAGCTGGAAGCCGACCGACGTGGTGCTCGACATCGTCGGCTACTACACCCCCGCCAGCCGCTCCGCCCTGGTGCCGATCGGCAAGCCGCTCCGGCTGCTCGACACCCGGCTGCCCGACGGCAGCGGCAAGCCCACCCCGATCACGGCGCGCAACTACATCGCGCTCAGCCTGGAGGGCGACACGACCACCCCGAGGTTCGACGGCTACGTGTTCAACACCACCGTCACCAACACCGCCGGGCCGGGCTTCCTGTCGGTCAACCCCGACCCGAACTTCTGGTCCGCCTACCTGAACGGGACGGCGGTCACCCCGGACCGTCCGGTCTCCTCGACGCTGAACTGGACGGCCGGCCAGACCGTCCCGAACCTCACGCAGAGCTCCAGCGGCAAGGGCAGCGTCATCGACTTCTGGAACCAGGGCTGGCAGAACGCCGACCTCCTGGTCGACCTCCAGGCCTACTACGAGTCGAACTGACCACTGACAGGCCGGGCCTGACGGTTCGGGCCTGACGGGCCGAGGCCGGGGCGGTGTTCCGTACGGGAAGTACGGAACACCGCCCCGGCCGCGTCGTTCCCGGCCGCGCCGGTCCCGGCCGCGCCGGGCCCGGCCGTGCTCAGCCCGCGGCCAGTTCCAGCGCCCGCCGCAGGTTGTACTCGGCGATGCCCGCCATCGCCGCCCGCGCCGGGAAGTCCCCGTCCAGCAGCCGCAGCGGCCCGGCCGTCAACGAGAGCCGCTGCGCCAGGGTGTAGAGGGCGAGCCGGTCCTCGTCCAGTCCGTCCACCGCCAGCGGCCGGTAGTCGGCCCCGCGCAGCCGGATCCGCAGGAAGACGTGCTCCCACTCGACGTCGAAGTACATCGCGCCCTCGAGGTCGATCAGCACGGGGCGGCCGGCCGCGTCCACCAGCACGTGGTCGGGCCCCAGTTCACCGTGCACCAGCGCGTGCTCCGCGCGCGGGCGCACCGCCGCCGCCAGGTCCAGCAGCCGCCGCGCCAACCGCTCCCGGGCGTCCGCGATCCGGGCGTCGCGCGCCGCCGCCTCCGCGAGGTCGCGCAGCGCGCGGTCCAGGACGACGCCCTCGCAGGAGGTCCCGTGCGAGGCCCCGCCGCCGTCGACCACCGCCACCTTCCCGTACCCGGGCGCCCGGTGGCCCCGCATCGCCGCGAGCGCCTCCCCCAGCCGGGCCAGCACCGGGGCGGCGGCGCGCGGGTCACGGGCGAGCAGCCCCTCCAGGTTCTCGCCGGGCACGTCCTCGACGACCACCAGGTCGGCCGGGGCGCCGTGCCCGCCCTCGACCTCGCCCTCGACCTCGCGCCCGATGTAGCGGATCGCCGGGACCGGGACGCCGAGCGCCGCCAGCCGGGCGTGTGCGGCCTCGAACAGGCCGGCCCCGAGCCCGGGCGAGAACGGGTCGGCGAGGTCGTCGTCCCCCTCGGCCGCCGGCCAGTAGTTCTCGGCAGCGGCCCACCGGTACGCGATCGCCGACGTCCCGTCGTCCATCACCAGGCGGTACACGCCCTTCTTGCTGCCGCCCGCCAGCCGTTCGGCGGCCGCCAGCCGCCGTCCACCGCCCAGCGCGGCCCGTGCCGCACCCGCCAGTCGTTCCCGCACCGCGGCCCCGCCTCTCCTCGCCCTGGTCGGCGAACGCTACCGCCGCAGGTGGCGGCTGACATCACCGACCAGGGTGATCCGCACCCGCCGCTCCGCGAACCGCCACCGGCCGTCCTCCCCGCGTGCGAAGCGGTCGTGGTAGCGGCCGGCCGCGACGGCCCGCAGCGGCAGCTCGGGCAGCGCCTGGAACACGGTGACGTACGAGCGGGCCGCCGCCGTCCCCGCCCGCTCGTCGACCTCGACCGCCACGTTGCTCGTGACGTGATGGGTGCGCGGCGTGCCGTCGGCGTACACGACCAGCGTCTCCCGGAACATCGCCTCGATCGCCTCGGCGCCGCTCACCGGTGTGCCGCTGCCGACGAAGGCGGCGTCGGCGAGCAGCGCGCCCAGCCCCGCGAAGTCGCCGTCGTCCACGAGTTCGGCGTAGCGCGCGATCAGGTTCTCGATCTCGCGGTGGCTCGGCAGCGGAGCGGCGGGCACGGCCACGTTCTCCCCCGGGGACGGACGGACAGTCACCCCTCGACCCTCCCACGGCCCGACGGCCGGCCGGATGGAGGGGGTCCCGGGTGATCGTATCCAGTCACCCGCGCTACCGGCCCGCCGCCCGGTGGCGGCGGACGGCGTCGCGGTTGGCGCAGCGCTGGGTGCAGTAGCGGCGGCGGCCGGTCCGTGTGGTGTCGGCGAAGACCGTGGCGCACTCGGCGACGGCGCACCGGCCGAGCCGGTGCATGCCGCGCCCCACCAGGTGGAAGGCGGTGCCGACGGCGATCAGGGTGGACAGCACGGCGGCGAAGGACCGGTCGTCATCGCGGTAGTGGAGGTGCCAGCCGCCCGCGTGGTCGGTCAGCCGGGGGTGGTCGGCGTCGGCGGCCAGCATCCGGTTGAGCCGCTCGGCCCGCTCGCGCTCGCCCGCCGCGTCGACCACCGACTCCCAGGCGTCCAGCAGGGCCAGGACGCGTGCCAGGTCGGCCGCTCCGACCGGCCCCTCGACCACCAGCCCGGCCGTGCGGCACCGGTCCGCCAGCTCCTCGGCGCTCTGCGGACGGTGGTTGACCAGGTCGGCGGCGAGGTGCACGGCGCCCTCGCCGTAAGGGTTGAGGTGCATAAGGCCATTACAGCAGGCTGTCGGACATGAGTCAGCACACTGACGCCCGGACGCTCACCGCGCCCGCGGCCCTCGGGGACGCCCCCCGGTACCGCTGGGTGGTCCTCGCCGTCGCCACCGTCACCCAGGCGGCCTCCGGCTTCTTCGTGCAGGGCATCGGGGCGATGGCCGTGCCCCTGCAGAGCGCGTTGGAGCTCAGCACGAGCCGGCTCGGCCTGCTCCTGTCGGCTGCCCAACTGGTGCCGCTGATCGGCCTGTTGGTGGCCGGTGAGCTGCTGGACCGGTACAACGAGCGCTGGGTCGTCGGCCTCGGCTCGGGTGTGGTCGCGGCCGGGCTGCTGCTCGGCAGCCTGGCGCAGGGGTACGGGTCCCTGCTGGTCGTCCTGCTGGTGGTCGGCGCCGGGTACAGCACCGTGCAGCCCGGCGGCAGCAAGTCGGTGGCGGCCTGGTTCGACCCCGCCCGGCGGGGGCTGGCCATGGGCGTGCGCCAGGCCGGACTGCCACTGGGCGGGGCGCTCGCCGCCGCCGTCCTGCCGCTGGTCGCGGTGGCGCACGGCTGGCGGTCGGCCCTGGTGGTCGGCGGGCTGGTCGCGCTGCTGGGCGCCGGGGCCTTCACGGCCCTCTACCGGCGGCCTCCCGGCGCGGCCGCGCTCCCCGCCGCGGACCGCGCGTCACAGGCCGCCCCGGACCGGCTGTCGGCGGCCCCGGAACGGGCGTCGGCCGCCCCGGACCGGCCATCGGCGTCCCCGCTCCGTTCCCGGCTGCGGATGCTCCGCGAGCCGGCCATGCGGAGGATCCTGTTCTCCGGCCTGGCCCTGGTCTCCGTGCACAGCGGCATCGGGGTGCTCGGTGCGCTGTACCTCCACGACGTGACGGCCCTCGCCCCCGGCCCCACCGCCGCCGTCCTGGTCGCCGTCCAGGTCGCGGGGGCGGTCGGCCGGATCGGACTGGCGGCCTGGAGCGACCGGAGCCTCGCCGGGCGCTTCCTGCCCGTCCTGGTCAGCCTGGGCGCGGTGACGGCCGGGCTGGCCGCCCTGGCGACCCCGGCGGGGCGGTCACCCGTGGCGGCCGCCCTGCTGTTCACCTGGCTGGGCTTCTTCGGGATCGGCTGGTACGGCCCCTGGGTGGCCCACCTGGCGGAATCGGCCCCACCGGGGCGGACCGGCTTCGCCCTCGGTCTGGTCATGGCGGTCAACCAGCTGGCCGTCATCCTCGTGCCGCCCGCCCTCGGCCTGCTCCGCGACGCCACCCACGGCTTCACCGTCGCCTGGGCCGCCCTCGCCGCGGCCACCGCCCTGACCCTCGCGGCCACGGCCCGCGGCCGGCGCGGCGCCCCGCCGGGCCCGGGACGGCGCACGGCCGGGTAGGCCCCGGCGGCGGTCGCGGCCGGATCGGCGACGGTGGCGGCCTCCGGTGCGGCACCGGAGCGGCAGGCGCCGGGGCCGGTCAGCCCAGTCGCGCCGCCGGCAGCATCGCCCGGTCCGGCGGGCCGGCCGTGCCGCCGTCGGACAGTTCCGCGAGGTAGCGCGAGCGCGCCATCGGCACCGCCCCGAGGCTCCGCACGTGCGGCCCGTCCCACTGCGCGTCGAGCAGCCGCCCGCCCACCGCGGCGAACCGCGCCCCGAGGTCGGCGACGGCGACCCGGGCGGCGTCCGGGCGGCGGTGGAACATCGAGTCCAGGCTCAGCACCGGCCCGACCGCGACCCCGAACACCCCGCCGATCAGCTCCTCCCCCTCCCACACCTCCCCGCTGTGCGCCGCCCCCAGGTCGTGCAGTCGCACCAGCGCCGCCGCCAACTCCTGCGTCAGCCACACGGGTTGGCGGCCCTCCGCGCAGGCCGCCAGCACCCGCCCGAAGGCCCGGTCGGCGCTCGTCCACCAGCCGGCCCGGTTGCGCAGCCGACGCGCCGGCCGGCTCCCGAGCCGCACGCCGCCGGGCGCGATCACCGGCCTGGGGTCGGGCGACCACCAGGCCAGCGCGTACGGGTCCGCCCCGCCCGGCAGCAGGGCCACCTCGCCCGCCTCGACGTCGCCGCCGTACACGGCCTCGTTGTACGCGCTCGCGTAGACGTCCGCCGCGGGCAGGGGGAACAGTCCGCGCCGGTACGCCGCGAGCAGTTCGTCGGCCCCGAGGGTCCCGCCGAAGGCCACCGGACCGTCCGCGGGCGCGCGCCGGAGGTCGAGCGCGTCCAGGGCGGCGGCCAGGGCGGCACCGGGGGCGGCGTCGGGGGCGGTCACGGCGACGCCGCCCGCAGGAACCCCTCCCGCTCCAGCCCGGCCAGGTAGTGGTCGATCAACTCGGATCCCACCGGGGGGAGTTCGATGCCGCTTCCGGCCAGCGCCGCGTCCGCGTTCGCCCGGTCGAAGAGCGGGAACGTCGGCCGGAAGTACATCTCGCTGATCGACAGCTCCGACCCCGGCGCCCGGTCCACGAACAGCGGGACGAACGGTGCGACGGGGTGCGTCGGGTGCCCGGCGGCGAACCGGACCAGCCCCCGCACCCAGTCCCGGTACGGCAGTTCGGCGATCCGGTGGCCGCGCGCCCGCAGCCTCCCGGCCAGGTCGGCGAGCACCCCCGGCCGCGGGGAGGTGAGGTGGTAGGCCTCACCGGTGGCGGGCGCGTGGGCGGCGATGTGGGCGAGGGCGCGGGCGAACCGGTCGGCCGGGACGAAGTCCAGCGGCAGCCTGACGTCCGGGCTGGTCCCGCTGTCGGCCAGGTAGGCGATCAGCGCGCACAGTTCGGTGCCGGTGTTCATCACCCCGTCCGCCAGGTCCCCGGTGACGTCGTTGGTGCGCAGCACGGTGACCGGCAGCCCGGCGGCGGCCGCTTCGCGCAGCAGCCGCTCGGCGACCCACTTGCTCTCGACGTAGCCGACGCCGAGCCGTTCCGGGTGGGCGAGCGGGGTCCGCTCGGTGACCTTCGGGACGCCCGCCGCGCCGAATCCGGCCAGTACGGCGAGGGTGGAGAGGTAGTGCACCGGGATGCCCCGGCTGTGCCCGGCGAGCCGGACGACCTCGCGGGTGCCGCCGACGTTGGCCGCCCGCAGCTGGTGGTACGGGTAGAGGAAGTTGACCTGCCCACCGAGGTGGAAGACCGCGTCCAGCCTTCCCGCCATCCAGTCGAACTGACGGTCCGTCATGCCGAGTCGGGGCCGGGTGAGGTCGCCGACCAGCGGCACCACCCGCGGGTCGGCGAGGTCGTGCCGCAGGAAGCGCTGCTGCGCGGCCCGCAGCCGTTCCAGCGCGTGTTCCTCGTCCGGCGCGCGGACCAGGCAGTGGATCCGCGCCCGGGTGGTGGCGAGCAGCGCGTGCAGCAGGTGGGCGCCGCAGAAGCCGGTGGCGCCGGTGAGCAGGATCTCGGCGGGGTCGGCGCGGGAGGGCGCCGGGTTCCAGGACTGCCGGACGTCCTCGGTGAGCCGGGCCTCCGCGAGCCAGTCGACGGCGGTGTCCCCGCCGCCCCGCGCACCGCCCCCGGGGGCCTCCGGGGCGGCCCCCGGGCGCGCGGCGCGCAGCGCCCGGGCGAAGGCCCGCAGCACGGGGTCGCGCAGCAGCGCGCGGGTGAGCGTCCGCACCTGTCCGACGTCGACGCCGAACACGATCCGGGCCCGCGCGAGCATCTCCATCGCGAGCAGCGAGGTGCCGCCGAGCGCGAAGAAGTCGCCGTCGGGGCCGACCCGTTCGACCCCGAGCAGCTCGGCCCACAGCTGTCCGACGGCCTCCTCGACCGCCTGCGCCTCGGCCGCCTGCTCCCCGATCGCCTCCTCCCCGACCGCCCGCGCCTCGACCGCCCCCTCTCCGGTGCTCCTCGGCACCGGCGCCGCCGGCCGCACCGGGGCGTGCGGCAGCCGCCGCCGGTCGATCTTCCCCGCCGCGGTGAGCGGCATGGCCTCCAGCGGCACGAACTCGGTCGGCACCAGGTACTCCGGCAGCCGCTCGGCCAGGAACGCCCGGATCCCCGCCGACCCGCCGGCCGCCCCGGAGGCGAGCGTGTAGTACGCCGTGAGCGTCCGGCTGCCGTCGGCCGCCCGCCCGTCGGCCGAGACCCGCGCCTGCCGGACGTCCGGGTGCGCGGCCAGGACGGCTTCGGCCTCGGCCGGGTCCACCCGGTGGCCGCGCACCTTCACCTGGTCGTCGAAGCGGCCGAGGATCTCCAGCTGCCCGTCCTCCCGCCAGCGCCCGGCGTCGCCGGTGCGGTACATCCGCTCGCCGGGCAGCGTCGCGTACGGGTCGGGCAGGAAGGACTCGGCGGTGAGGCCGGGCTGCCGCCAGTAGCCCCGGGCGAGGCCGGGCCCACCGACGTGGATCTGCCCCTTCTCCCCGGGCCGGACGGGGCGCAGCCGCGCGTCCAGCACGTGCACCCGCACCCCGGGCAGCGGCCGCCCGATCGGCACCGGCGCGGCAGAGGCGCTCACCGCACCGGAAGCCCCGGGCGCGGCGGAGGCGCCCGCCGCACCGGAAGCCCCCGGCCCCGCGCCGAGCAGGTCTGCGGTGACCTCGCAGAGCGTGGAGGTGACGGCCGCCTCGGTGACCCCGTACGCGTTGAGCAGCAGCACGCCGGGCAGCCGGTCCAGGCAGTGCCGGCAGTCGTCGGCGTGCACGGCGTCCCCGCCGACCACCACCAGCCGCAGCCCCCGCGGGCCGGGCCCGCCCGGCGGGAGCAGGTCGAGCAGGTGGTGCGCGTAGGCGGGGGTGAGGTCGGCGACGGCCAGGTCCAGTCCGGGCAGCCGGCCGGCCAGTTCGGTGGGCGCCCAGGTGCCGCCCGCGCTCCCGCCGCCGCCGAGCACCACGGTCGCGCCGGCGAGCAGCGCGCCGAAGACCTGTTCCAGCGCGGTGTCGGAGCCCAGCGCGGCCAGTTGCAGCACGCGTTCGCCCGGGCGCAGCCGGTAGGCGTGGACGATCCGGTCGAGGGTGAACAGCAGCGCGCGGTGGGTGACCGGCACGCCCTTGGGGCGGCCGGTCGTGCCGGAGGTGTAGATGAGGTACGCGAGGTCGTCGGGGGCGGCGCCGTCGTCGAGCCGGAAGCCGCCGGGCCGGACGTCCGGTGCCGGCGTCCACGCGGCGTCCGGCCTCAACACCTCCACCCCCGGGGCCCCGTGGAACCGCTCGCCGTCCGCGACCACCACCCGCGCCCCGCAGTCCTCGACCAGTCGGGCCAGCCGTCGCGGCGGGTGGTCCGGGTCCAGCGGCAGGAAGGCCCCGCCCGCCTTGAGCACGGCCAGCCAGGTGGTCACCAGAGCGGCCCCGCGTTCCAGGCAGACCGGCACCACGCGCTCCGGCCCGGTGCCGCGGGCCCGTAGTTCGGCGGCCAACCCGTCGCTGCGCAGGTCGAGTTCGTGGAAGTCCAGGGTGGCGTCGGCGGCGACGACGGCGAGCGCCCGCGGGTCGTGCGCCGCCCGCGCGCGGAACAGGCCGTGCACCGTGTCCGCGAACCCGGCCGCCGCCCGCGGCACGGGGGTGCCGCCGGTGATGCCCAGCCCGGCGGGGCGCCACTCGCGCTCCACCCAGGCCCGGCAGTCGGCCCGCCCGGCCGGCCCGTACACCTGCCGCCAGCCGGTCGGGACGGTCAAGCCACCCGGCCATATCGCGTACTGACCGTGGCCGTTGCGGACCACGGCGTGACGGCCGGAACCCGCATCCGTTCGTGCGCCCTGTGCGCTGCCTGCTGCGTCGTCCACCGGCTTGACCTCGTGCTGTGGCGGCAGAATGCTGGGGAGTGCGACATTTCCGACTATACGCACTCGTGCCCCAGAGAGGACGTCCGGTCGCGGGACGACCGGGCGCCTCGCCGCTGCGCGGAAGCGTTCACCCGCCCCACCCGGGCCGGCCCCACCGGCCTCGCCCGTCCCGCCCTCGCCCGAACTCCCCTGCCCGACCGGCGGGGTGGTGTCGCGGAGGAGGTAGCCTCGTTGACTCGCCGGCGACAACGCCTGATGGCCTGTTACCTGCTCTGGATGGTGCTGTTCACCGGCATCTACTACGCGAACCCGGGCCAGCGGATCGTCTGGTGGACGGGCGTCGGCCTCGGTGGCGTCGCCGCCGTCGTGGTCGGCGTCCGCCTCAACCGCCCCGCGCACGCGCGGTACTGGTACGCACTGGCGCTCGCCAACCTCTGCTTCACGGCGGGCGAGGTGGTGCAGGCCGTCCAGTTGGACATCCTGCGCCTGCCCAACCCGTTCCCCTCCGCCGCGGACGGCTTCTACCTCGCCGAGTACGTGCTGTACGCGGTCGGCCTGCTGGGCTTCATCCGCTGGCGCACGGCCCGTCAGGACCGCGCCGGTCTGCTCGACGCGCTCATCCCCACCATCGGGCTGGCCCTGCTCTCCTGGATCTACCTGATCCTCCCGTACGCGCGGAACCCGGACCTCGGCTGGTTCCAGAAGGCCGTGTCGATCTCCTACCCGCTCGGCGACATCGTCGTCCTGGCCCTGCTGCTGCGGCTGCTGACCTCGCGCGGCGGCAGCTCCCGCTCGCTGCGGCTGCTCGCCGTCGGCGCGCTCGGCCTGCTGGTCTCCGACGTCCTGTACGGGCTGATCCAGCTGCACGGCACCTGGCACATCGGCACGCCCGTCGAACTCGGCTGGGCCGCCTTCTACACCGCCTGGGGCGCGGCGGCGCTCCACCCGTCGATGGTCGAGCTGACCCGGCCGGTGCCCACCCAGCAGCCGGACCTGAGCACCTCCCGGCTGGTGCTGCTCACCCTCGCCTCGCTGATCGCCCCGGCGATCCTGATCATCGAGGCGCTGGCCGGCAACACCAGCAACGCGGGCGTGATCGGCGCCTTCTCCGCCCTGCTGTACCTGCTGGTGCTGGCCCGGCTGGCGGTGGTGGTCTCCGCCCGCCGGCAGGCCGTCGCCCGCGAACGGACGCTGCGCGAGGCCGGTGCCCGGCTGACCGCCGCCGTCACCGTGGAGCAGGTCGCGGACGCCGTCCAGTCCGCCGCCTCCACCCTGATGCCGACCGAGGCCGGGCACGTCGCCCTGCTCGCCGTCGCCGAGGCCGGGACGCTGCACGTCCGGCACGCCGAGCGCGGCGCCGACCGGCCCGCCCCCGGGGAGGCCACGCGGTCCGACTCCGACCGGGTGCTCGCGCTCGCGGCCGCCCGCCGGACCCTGCTGCTGCCCGTGGGATCCCTCGGGCTGCGCGGCCCCGACCCGTCCGACACCGGCTTCCCCGCCCGGTTCGGCCGCATGCCGTTCGCCCTGGTCTGCCCGCTGACCCTCGCCGAGCGCCCCTCCGGTGACCCGCTGATCGGCGCGCTCGTCGTCACCGGCACCGAGCAGGAGCTGACCAGCCTCTGGGGCTCGCTGGAGATCCTCGCCGCGCAGGCGGCCCTGGCCGTCGAGCGGGTGGTGCTGAGCCGGGAGGTCACCCGCCGCAACAGCGAGCTGTACTTCCGCACCCTGGTGCAGAACGCCAGCGACGTCATCCTGATCCTCGACCCGGACGACGGGGTGCGCTACGCCTCGCCCTCCGCCGAGGCGGTGCTCGGCCACCCGGACCTCGCGGGCACCCCGCTGACCGACCTCGTCCCGCCCGAGGAGAGCGGGGAGGTCGCCGGGGCGCTGGCCCGGATGCGCGGGGGGAGCGGCCCGCCGCGCGGCGAGCAGCCCCGCGAGCACTGGCGGCTGCTGCGCCGGGACGGCACCACGATCGAGGCCGAGGTCCGCTCCGACGACCTGCGCGCCGACCCGACCGTCGGCGCCCTGGTGCTCACCCTGCGCGACGTGACCGAGCAGCGGCGGATGGAGCGCGAGCTGACCCACCGGGCCTTCCACGACGCGCTGACCGGCCTGGCCAACCGGGTGCTGTTCCTGGACCGGGTCGGGCACGCGCTGTCCCGGGGTCGGCGCAGCGGGGCGGTGACCGGGGTGCTCTTCATCGACCTGGACGACTTCAAGGTGGTCAACGACACCCGGGGCCACGCGGTCGGCGACGAGCTGCTGGTCGCCGTCTCGCTGCGGATCTCCGCCGCGCTGCGCGCCTCGGACACCGCCGCCCGGCTCGGCGGCGACGAGTTCGCGGTGCTGGTGGAGGACGCGAGGCGGCCCGCCGACGTGGACACCATCGCGGCCGGGGTGCTGGCGGTGTTCGCCGAGCCGTTCGCGCTCACCTCGGGCGCGGTCCGGGTGACGGCCAGCGTCGGCGTGGCCACCACCGAGGACAGCGTGGACGCCACCGAGCTGCTCGCCCACGCCGACCTCGCGCTCTACTCCGCCAAGGCGGCCGGCCGCCGCCAGTGGCGCCACTACCGGCCGGCCCTCCAGACCGGGATGGTGGAGCGGCACGAGCTGAACGAGCACCTGGACTCGGCGATCGCCGAATCGGCCTTCCAGCTGTACTACCAGCCGATCGTCGATCTGCGCTCGGGCGATCTGGTCTCCTTCGAGGCCCTGGTCCGCTGGCCGCACGACCGGCGCGGCATGGTGCCGCCGGACGAGTTCATCGCCCTCGCCGAGGAGAGCGGCCAGATCGTCCCGCTCGGCGCCTGGGTGCTGGAGCGGGCCGCCCAGGAGGTCGCCGCCTGGCAGGCCGCAAGCTCCCGGGCCCGCACGGCGGCCGGCCGGCCCCCGCTGCGGGTCAACGTCAACGTCTCGGCCCGGCAGTTCCGCGACGCCGGCTTCGTGGACGTGGTCCGCCGTGCCCTGTCCGGCTCCGGCATCGACCCCCACACCCTCGTCCTGGAGCTCACCGAGTCCGTGCTGATGCGCCGCGACGACCGCGTCCACGCCGACATGGCCACCCTGTCCGGCCTCGGCGTCGGGATCGCCATCGACGACTTCGGCACCGGCTACTCCTCGCTGTCCTACCTGCGGGAGTTCCCGATCACCCTGCTCAAGATCGACAAGTCCTTCATCGACGGCCTCGGCCACTCGCCCCAGCAGTACGCCCTGGTCGAGGGCATCACCCGGATCGCCGACACCCTCGGCGTCCAGGTCATCGCCGAGGGCATCGAGCACGCCGACCAGCGCGACCTGCTCGCCGCCATGGGCTGTCCGCTCGGCCAGGGGTACCTCTTCGCCCGCCCGATGGACTCCCTCCAGGCCCGGGCCCTGGTCCGCCGGACCTCCTACGAACCGGCCTGAACGTACGAACCGGCCTGAACGCCGCCGCGCGCACTCCGCCGGCCACTCCTCGCGCCACTTCTCGCGCTACTCCTCGCGCAGGGCGCGCGACAGCAGGGTGAGCAGCGCCAGCGTCGGCATCGCGAGCCCCGCCTCGACGGACCGGACGTCGGCCTCCGGCAGGTCGGCGCGGGCGGCGAGGTCCGGGAGGGTGAGGCCGAGGGCGGTGCGGCGGGCCCGGACGGCGCGGGCCAGGACCTCGGCCGGGTCACCGTCCGGATGGGCGGGGAAGTCCTCGATCAGGGGGCGCGCCAGATCCACCGAATCCTCCTCATCGGCCTGCGGGGCGCACAGTCTGACACGACGTCAGCACGGAACGCGCCCAAGCGGAGGTCAAGGCTCCTTGACCTCCGCTTGGGGCCCGGCCCGAGGCGGCGGGCGGCTCGGTGCCGTCCGGCGCCCGTTCGGGATCAGCCGAGCGGCAGCTCCAGCCGGGACTCGTCGCCGCTCGGCGAGCCGATGGTGACGGTGCCCTTCGTGGCGGCGTAGGAGTACAGCTGGTCACGGCTGTTGACGACCAGGGCCAGCCGGTGGCCCTCCGCCACGTCGTACGCGGCGGGCTGGAGCTTCCAGCCGACGGTGACGTCCTCGCCCGGGGTCAGGCCGAGCACGGTGTACGGCTCGTGGGTGATGATCCGCGCGTTGCCGTCCGGGGCGACGTCGAACAGGTACGCCACCAGGGTGGCGGCCTCCTCGGTGCTGCGCACCGTCAGCCGGACGTCGGCGGCGCCCCGGATGCGGCGGGCCACCCCGTCGCTGCCGGTCAGCGGGTCGGTCGACCAGACCAGCAGGTTCTCCCGCTCGAACTCGCCCAGCACGTACTTCCTGGGGTTGCCCGTCCACTCCTTCTGGCCGGTGTCCATCACCTCGTCCACCGCGGTGGCCTTGGTCTCCAGGCCGGCGGTGAAGCTCCGCGACCAGCCGTCGTTCTGCTTGTCGGCCAGCGCGCCGTCGCCGTCGCCGTTGGTGCCCGTGAGGTACCACTGCTCGTGACCGGTGGTGACATCCGCCCAGGAGCCGTACTCCTCCCGGCGGGCGGCCTGGGTGATCCGGCGGACGTTGCCCACCAACGGCTTGGTCTTGTAGGTGAACATGACCTGGTTCTTCACCGGCTTCCAGTTCGGCACGTCGTTCGGGGCGCCGAGCAGGTGGTGGTCCAGGAACTCATAGGCCTCCCGGACCGGGTCCCCCAGGCCGGGGTAGGGCAGGCCGGCCGGCAGGCCGGACAGGCCGGCGCCCTCGGGCGCGCCGTGGTCGCCGATCCACATGTTCAGGCGCTTCGGCACGTCGAGCCGCTCGAAGACGTCGACCACCGGGGCGACCGGGAAGAGGGTCTCGTGCCAGGTGTTGGAGATGAAGGTCGGGATGCGGCGCTCGTTGGTCCGGTCCAGGTACGTCTCCGGCGAGCGCTCGGTGCCCCAGGCGATCACGTCGTCGAGGTCGCGGTTCTCCGCGAACTTGTCGAGGATGTCCAGCGCCTCCTCGTCGAACTTGTCGTCCCGCTCCCCGCCGGTGAAGCCGACCAGCAGGTCGACGGCCATCAGGTGCCGGGTGTCGTTGGCGTAGAGGCTGG
This sequence comes from Kitasatospora sp. NPDC056651, assembly GCF_042792155.1. Taxonomy (NCBI): domain Bacteria; kingdom Bacillati; phylum Actinomycetota; class Actinomycetes; order Kitasatosporales; family Streptomycetaceae; genus Kitasatospora; species Kitasatospora sp. NPDC056651. Next base: position 44,257 of record NZ_JBHTWX010000068.1, read on the forward strand.
TGGCCAGGTTGCCCCAGGTGCTCAGTGCGACCACGGCGGCCACCCGGTTGTCCTCGTCGTGCGCGGCGACCAGCTGGCTGATCCCGGAGCCGTAGGACAGGCCGAGGAAGCCGACCTTGTTCGGGTTGAAGTGCGCCTTCGCGTAGGTGATCACCTCCGAGCCGTCGGCCCAGTCCTTGGGCCCGGCGACGTCGACACGCCCCTCGGAGGTGGAGATCCAGTTCGGGAAGCCGAGGCCGCGCGGGGTGTAGGTCAGCACGTGGTAGCCGCGCAGTGCCAGCTTGAAGTAGGCGTAGACGAAGGGCAGCCAGCCGAGCGGGTTCCAGCCGGCGGGCAGGATCACGACCGGGCGCCGCTCGTCGCCCTTCAGCTTGATGGTGAACGCCGACAGGTCGATGCTCCCGCCGTTCTCCTCCACCGGGATCCTGGTGACCTCGACGTCGGAGATCTGCCGCACCCTGGCCACCAACTCGGCCAGCTCCGGGGGGAGCTGGACCGACTCGTCGCCCTGGACGGCCGCCACCAGGGCGTTGCCGAGGTCGACGACGGCCTGGTTGACGGTGTTGCCCGGGCCGCGGAGGCCGGTTGCGGCGATCTCGTCGAGCGTCGCCTCGGTGATCGCGGGGATCGGTTGCCCACTGATGCTGGCCATGCGAACCGCCCTTTCCGTTACGGATACTGACCGCATCATGGTCCGGAGCGACCGGACACTAACTGATTGACCGTCAGATTAGCTCGGATAGGTGGTCCATGGGCGTCCCCCCGTGTCGATCACCGGCCCCGTGCTACTCGCGCCGTCAGCCGAGCGCGTCGCGGGCCGAGGCGATCAGCGCCCGGGCGCGGTCGCCGTACACGGCCGTGGCGGACAACTTCTCGAAGGCGTCCAGGTAGTGGGCGATCTCGCGGGGCCGGGTCACGGTCAGGCTCGCCGTGAGGGTCTCCACCTCGACCCGCTCGCCGTCGTACACGCTGAAGGTCTCCAGCGGCCACACCTCCCGCGCCGCACCGGCCGGAATGATCCCCAGCGCCACCGCGGGCAGCTCGGTCGCGGCCGACAGTTCGGCCAACTGCCCGCGCATCGCGTCGGCGTCGCCGATCCGGTGGCGCAGGACCGACTCCTCCATCAGCAGCGCGAACCGCCGCCCGCCCTCCCGGACGATGCGCGAGCGGGCCAGCCGGGCCTCGACGGCCCGCTCGACGTCGTCGGGCGTGCCGTGGAAGCGGGTGATGGCGGACAGCAGCGCCGTGGCGTAGTCCCGGCTCTGCAGGAAGCCGGGGACGAGGGAGGAGCTGTAGACCCGGAACACCTCGGTGCGTTCGAACAGCGGCAGGTAGGAGTTCTGCAACCGCGTGAGCCCGCCGCGCTGGAGGCGCCGCCACTCCACGTACATCGAGTCGGCGGACCGGGTGGCGGCGATGAGGTCGGCCGTCTGCTCCTCCGCCCCGCACAGCCGGCACCAGGTGCGGATGTCCTCGTCGGAGGGGGCGGTCAGCGCGTTGATGATCCTGGACGACTTCGAGGGGTGCCAGCCGGCCCGGAGCGCCAGTTCGCGCCCGTTGAACCCGGCGTCGCGGCAGATCTCCCGGAGACGGACGGCGACTTCCCTGCGGACCGCTTCCGCACTGCTGAACGACGTGGTCGAGGGCATGGTCCGCCTTCCGGGGAATGTCGAGTGGCCTGCGCGCCGCCGTGCGGCTCCCGCCCCGGCAGCGTAGCCGTGCGCCGGCCCCGCCACCGAGCCGATTGCGCACAGTTGCAGCCGAGTTGGGGCGATCCCGCACCCGGCCCAGCGCCCCGCCACGCGCCCGGATGCGGACCGCCGCGCGAGTGCCTACGGTGGAAGTAGTAGCCCAGCGCATCCGGGAGGTTACGCCATGACTTCCGAGAAGAAGCCCGTCCATCTCACAGCCCGCACGGTGAGCGGCCACGTGGTCCTCAACGCACCGATCAGCGGCGACTTCGAGGCCACGCTGACCGACGCGAACGGCAAGCCGATCGTGGGGCGGCAGATCACCTTCTACAGCACCGCCAGCGGCCAGCGGGTCGGCTCGGCGACCACCGACCAGAGCGGGATCGCCAAGCTGAACTCCGGCTCCAAACTCCTCGACCCGGTCATCGTCGCCAGCACCCTGGCCACCGGGTGTGAAGCCCGGTTCGAGGGCGACGACGAGTACCAGGCGGCTTCCGCCCACGCCGGCACCGCGGTCGGCGTCTGACTCGCCGGCGCCCGACCGGAAATCCCCAACCGACCCAAGGACACGAACGGTTACGAACGCGCGCGGGCGTCCCGCCCCTCGGGCCCAGGAGCGCCGAGGGGCACGCCCGCGCCGTCCGGCCGACGCGCCGGACCTCACCGAGGGTGGGCGCCATGACCGACCCGCGCCCCACCTCGGCCTTCCACACCACCGACACCGACCCGGCCGTCACCGACCGGCCGCGCCGAGCACACCCGGCCCGGGGCCGCCCCTTTCCGACGGCGCGCCGGGCGGCGATACTGGCCGCATGGGGTTCCTCGTCTTCCTGACACTGCCGGGGCTCGTGCTGCTGCTCACCGCGCTGGCGGTGGTCGACCAGGTGCTGCTGCGGGCCGGCCGGGCCGGGCTGCTGCCCTGGCGGACCGGCGCCCGGCAGGGGCAGGTCTCCGCGACCGGGTTCGAGCAGCTGCACGCCACCTTCTCGGCGGGCAAGCAGCACGAACTCAAGGAGCGGCAGTCGTCACTGATGCTGCGCGACGACGACGAGGACGGCGCCCCGCCCAACCGCACCGGGGTGGACCTGGCCCGCGGCTCGGCGGTGATCCGACTGCCGGGAAAGGCCTCCTCCTGAGGCCCTCCGCCGCGGGCTACCTGGGCGGTCGCGCCTCCGTGCCGGGCGGCCCCGGGGCGAGCACGCGCGCCCGGGCGTAGACGCCCGCCACCGCCGAGCCGACCAGCACCAGCAGGCCGAGCCAGGTGGCGGTCTCGAAGGACCACCAGACGATGACCACGTCCGCGCCGACCACCACCACCCCCACCACCAGCGCGAAGGCCGCGAACAGGAAACCGCCCAGCAGCCGCCCGCCCCGGGCCACCGGACCCGACCTCCGCAGCGCCTCGTCCGCGCTGTACCCCTGCCCCTCGCCCATCGCGCCCCCTCCCGGACCGCCCCAGCCTAGGTCCTGTCCAAGGGGCCTCGCGAGTGAATCCCATCGGCCCCCGCCTCCGCATCGGCCCCGGGATGTACACCCGTGGGCCACAGGCCGCTGACGTTGGATCAATCCACGGGCTGACGCCTTCGATCCGCACCGTGTGACAGCGTTCGGCGCATGGACACCACGCCGATGGACACCGCCACGCCGATGGACACCGCGCCCCTCGCGCACCGCGCCGGGCCGACCCGCCGACTCCTGCTGGGCGCCGCCCTCGCGATGGGTGCCGCCGCGCCGCTGGGCCTCGCCGGCGCCGCCTCGGCCGCTCCCGCTTCCACGCCCCCCGCCTCCGCCGGCGCCGCCACGGACGCCCCCGCCCGGCTGACCCTGACCGCGCCCACCGGCCCGTTCCCGGTGGGCATGGTTCCGCTGCACCTGCGCGACGAGTCCCGACCGGACCCGAACGCCCGGCCCGGGCGGTACCGCGAGCTGATGGCCACCGTCTGGTACCCGGCCCGGACCGCGGACGCCGCCTCGTACCCGCTCGCCCCCTGGATGACCGAGGGTGCGATGCGCGCCTTCCTCGACGACGTCGGCTTCCCGCTCCCCCTCTCCCTCACCCCGCTCACCGCGGGCCACCAGGGCGCGCCCGTCCACCGCGGCGGCCGACCGCTGCCCGTCGTCCTCTACTCGCACGGCGCGGGCAGCCACCGCGGCGACCACACCATCGCGGTCCAGGAGTTGGCCAGCCACGGCTTCGCCGTCGTCACCGTCGACCACACCCACGACGGCTTCACCGAGTTCCCGGACGGCACCGTCGTCACCCGGGACGGCGCCGCCCCCGGCCTGTACCCGAGGGACTACGCCGCCGACCTGCTCTTCCTGCTCGACCGCGTCGTCGACCTCGCCGACGGCCGCAACCCCGACGTCGACGGCCGCCCCCTGCCCGCCGGCCTGCTCGGCGGCCTGGACGCGCGGAACATCGGCGCCTTCGGCTGGTCCAAGGGCGGCACCGGCACCGCCCTCGCCATGGTCGCCGACCGCCGCATCCGCGCCGGGATCTCCTTGGACGGGCCGATGCAGTCGAACCCCGCCATCACCACCGACATCGACCGGCCGTTCATGATGATGACCGCCGCCTTCGCCCGGGCCACCAACCCGGCCGCCGAGACCTTCTGGAACCACCTGCGCGGCTGGCGCCTCGACGTCCAGGCCACCGGCGCCGTCCACTCCTCCTACGGCGACAACATGACCCTGATCCCCCAGGCGGGCCGGCTGCTCGGCATGACCGAGCAGCAGATCCAGTCCCAGGTCGGCACCCTCGACCCCGACCGCGGCACGCGCATCCAACAGGCCTACCCGCTCGCCTTCTTCGACCTCCACCTGCGGGGCCGCCACCACGGCGACCTGCTCGACGGCCCGTCCAGGGCCTTCCCGGAGGTCGTGTACCACCCGTAGCGAGCGGTGCCCTGTCCCTCCCCATGGGGAGGGACAGGGCACCCCGCCAGCGACCCCGCCGGGCGGAGGCCGGGGGCCCGGCGGGCGCGGTGGGGGGGAGGGGGGGGGGGCT
>NZ_JBHTWX010000069.1:0-14977 GCF_042792155.1 Kitasatospora sp. NPDC056651
CGACGCGTCCGGCGGCGGGGCTCCGTGCCGTGCGGGGGCCGGCCGGGTCACCAGCCGCGTTCGCGCCACTCGTCCAGGTGCGGGCGCTCGGCGCCGAGGGTGGTGTCGTTGCCGTGGCCGGGGTAGACCCAGGCCTCGTCCGGGAGGACGTCGAAGACCTTCTCGGTGACGTCGCGGTAGAGGGTCCTGAAGGCCTCCGGGTCGCCCCAGGTGTTGCCGACGCCGCCGGGGAAGAGGCAGTCGCCGGTGAAGACGTGGGGGTGGCCCTGGGGGTCGTCGTAGACCAGCACGATCGCGCCCGGGGTGTGTCCGACCAGGTGCCGGACGGTCAGCTCGACCTCGCCGACCCGCAGGGTGTCGCCGTCGGCGAGCAGCAGCTCGGTGGGGACGTCGATGCCCTCGGCGTCGTGCTCGCCGGCGGCGGTGCGGGCGCCGGTGGTGGCGACCACCTCGGCCAGCGCGCCCCAGTGGTCGTGGTGCCGGTGGGTGGTGACCACGGTCTCAAGGTCGTCGCCGACGGTCTCCAGCAGCGCCGGGGCGTCCGCGGCGGCGTCGATCAGCAGCTGCTCGTCGGTGGCCCGGCAGCGCAGCAGGTAGGCGTTGTTGTCGTACGGGCCGACGGCCACCTTGGTGATGATCAGGTGGGCCAGCTCCCGCACGTCCGGCGGCCCGCCGACCTTGACCGCTCCGTGGTACGTCATCCGTTCGCTCCCTCTCCAGTGGCTTCTGGGATCATCCTCGCTCCGTCAGCCCATCGGGGGAAGCCGGGGGAGGTCGGTGTCGGGGGTGCGGCGCAGGTCGGCGCCGTCGGAGCGGCCGGAGAGCCAGGCGGCGAGGGCGTGGACGGGACCGGTGACGGTCAGCGCGGGGGTGCCCGAGCCGATCGTGGCGCGCTCCCCGCCGTCCTCGGCGACCAGCTCGACGCCGGGCAGGCCGGTCTCGTCGGCCAGGCCCTCGGCGACCCGGTGGAACTGGGCGACCGCGAAGTCCCGCGGCCACCGCGCGGGGGTGTAGCCGGCGGCCAGGTCGACGTGGTGGAACTCCAGCTCCACCAGGCGCTTGGCCGGGATGTCGCAGGCCGGGAAGACGTAGCCGTGGCGGTGCTTCACGGTCGCGGTCCAGGCCCGTGGGTCCAGCAGCGCGGCGGCCTCGGCGAAGCGGGCGTGCGAGTCGCGCAGGTCGGCGAGCTGGACGTCCAGCGGGCGGGGCGCGTCGCGCTCGATGCCCTGGTCGCGGGCCTCGTTGCCGGCGTACTGCGGGACGTCGGTGCCGGTGCGGGCGCCGGTCAGCAGGTTGACCAGGGAGTCGGCGTTGCGGGCGAGGTGGGCCAGCACGTGGCCGCGGGTCCAGCCGGGCAGCGCGGAGGGCTCGGCGAGGGCCCCGGGCTCCAGCCCGGACACGGTGGCCAGCAGGCGCCGGGTGCTCTCCTCGACCAGGTCGAGCCGGGCGGCGGCGGAGGCGGCGGCGGACTGCGGGTCGGTCGGCTGCGGGTCGGTCATCGAATCTGCCTTCGGTACGGGTCGGCGCGTTGCCCGCGGGGGGCTTCGCTCGTTGACCAGGCGACGCTATCGCCGAATCCCAGCCCTGAGCAGGGCCTTTTTCGGTCCGGGTACGGACCGTCCGGGAGCCGCCCTCACTCGTTCGGGTGGTCCCGGCTGGACAAGGTCGATATTCGAACGTCTGAGCTATAGGCTGGCTGCCGCATCCTGGAAGAAGCAGCACATCCCGACGCAAGTCCTCTTCGCACCGGAGAAAGGCGCCAGAAGCAGTGGCCGACCGCCTCATCGTCCGCGGTGCTCGCGAGCACAACCTCAAGAACGTCTCGCTCGACCTGCCCCGCGACTCCCTCATCGTCTTCACGGGCCTCTCCGGCTCCGGCAAGTCCTCGCTCGCCTTCGACACGATCTTCGCCGAGGGCCAGCGCCGCTACGTCGAGTCGCTGTCGTCCTACGCCCGCCAGTTCCTGGGCCAGATGGACAAGCCCGACGTGGACTTCATCGAAGGCCTCTCCCCGGCCGTCTCGATCGACCAGAAGTCCACCAACCGCAACCCCCGTTCGACCGTCGGCACCATCACCGAGGTCTACGACTACCTGCGCCTGCTGTTCGCCCGGATCGGCAAGCCGCACTGTCCGCACTGCGGCCGTCCGATCGCCAAGCAGTCGCCACAGGCGATCGTGGACAAGGTGCTGGAGCTCACCGAGGGCACCCGCTTCCAGGTGCTGAGCCCGGTGGTGCGCGAGCGCAAGGGCGAGTTCGCCGACCTGTTCGCCGACCTCCAGTCCAAGGGCTACTCCCGCGCCCGGGTCGACGGCGAGACGGTCCAGCTCGCCGAGCCGCCGAAGCTCAAGAAGCAGGAGAAGCACACCATCGAGGTGGTGATCGACCGCCTGACGGTGAAGGACAGCGCCAAGCGGCGGCTCACCGACTCCGTGGAGACGGCCCTGCGGCTGTCCGGCGGCATGGTCGTGCTCGACTTCGTCGACCTCCCCGAGGACGACGCCGAGCGCGAGCGGATGTACTCCGAGCACCTCTACTGCCCGTACGACGACGTGTCGTTCGAGGAGCTGGAGCCGCGCTCGTTCTCCTTCAACTCGCCGTTCGGCGCCTGCCCGGACTGCTCGGGCCTGGGCAACCGGATGGAGGTCGACCCGGAGCTGGTGGTGCCGGACGTCGAGCGCTCGCTGGACGAGGGCGCCATCCACCCGTGGTCGGCCGGGCACGCCAAGGAGTACTTCCAGCGGCTGATCGACGCGCTGGCCGGGGAGCTCGGCTTCCGCACCGACATCCCCTGGGCCGGGCTGCCCGCTCGCGCCAGGAAGGCGCTGCTGTACGGCCACAAGCACCAGGTGGAGGTCCGCTACCGCAACCGCTTCGGCCGCGAGCGCTCGTACAGCACCGGCTTCGAGGGCGCGATCCCGTTCATCCAGCGCCGGCACACCGAGGCGGAGAGCGACAGCAGCCGCGAGCGCTTCGAGGGCTACATGCGCGAGGTGCCCTGCCCGACGTGCCAGGGCACCCGGCTCAAGCCGGTGGTGCTCGCCGTCACCGTCCAGGACAAGTCGATCGCCGACGTCTCCTCGATGTCGATCAGCGACTGCTCGGAGTTCCTGGGCGCGATGAAGCTCAACGCCCGGGACAAGCGGATCGCCGAGCGGGTCCTCAAGGAGGTCAACGAGCGGCTGCGCTTCCTGGTCGACGTCGGCCTGGACTACCTCTCGCTGGACCGCGCGGCCGGCACCCTGTCCGGCGGCGAGGCCCAGCGCATCCGGCTGGCCACCCAGATCGGCTCCGGCCTGGTCGGCGTGCTGTACGTGCTGGACGAGCCGTCCATCGGCCTGCACCAGCGGGACAACCACCGGCTGATCGAGACCCTGGTGCGGCTGCGCGACATCGGCAACACCCTGATCGTGGTCGAGCACGACGAGGACACCATCAAGACCGCGGACTGGGTGGTCGACATCGGCCCCGGCGCCGGCGAGCACGGCGGCAAGGTGGTGCACTCCGGTTCGCTGAAGGAGCTGCTCGGCAACAAGGAGTCGCTGACCGGCCAGTACCTCTCCGGCAAGCGGTCCATCCCGATCCCGGACACCCGCCGGGAGCGGGACAAGAAGCGCCAGCTGACGGTCCACGGCGCCCGCGAGCACAACCTCAAGGACGTCACGGTCGGCTTCCCGCTCGGCACCCTCACCGCGATCACCGGCGTCTCCGGCTCCGGCAAGTCGACGCTGGTCAACGACATCCTGTACACCCACCTCGCCCGGGAGCTGAACGGCGCCCGCGCGGTGCCCGGCCGGCACACCCGGATCACCGGCACCGACCAGGTGGACAAGGTGGTGCACGTCGACCAGTCGCCGATCGGCCGCACCCCGCGCTCCAACCCGGCCACCTACACCGGGGTGTTCGACCACGTCCGCCGGCTCTTCGCGGAGACGCAGGAGGCCAAGGTCCGCGGCTACCTGCCCGGCCGGTTCTCCTTCAACGTCAAGGGCGGCCGCTGCGAGAACTGCTCGGGCGACGGCACCATCAAGATCGAGATGAACTTCCTGCCGGACGTCTACGTGCCGTGCGAGGTCTGCCACGGCGCCCGGTACAACCGGGAGACGCTGGAGGTCCACTACAAGGGCAAGTCCATCGCCGAGGTGCTGGACATGCCGATCGAGGAGGCGCTGGCGTTCTTCGAGGCCGTCCCGGCGATCGCCCGCCACCTGCGGACGCTCAACGACGTCGGCCTCGGCTACGTCCGGCTCGGCCAGTCCGCGCCGACGCTGTCCGGCGGCGAGGCGCAGCGCGTCAAGCTCGCCTCGGAGCTCCAGAAGCGCTCCACCGGGCGGACGGTCTACGTGCTGGACGAGCCCACCACCGGTCTGCACTTCGAGGACATCAGCAAGCTGATCAAGGTGCTCAGCGGGCTGGTCGACAAGGGCAACACGGTGATCGTCATCGAGCACAACCTCGATGTGATCAAGACCGCCGACTGGATCGTCGACATGGGCCCCGAGGGCGGCTCCGGCGGCGGCACGGTGGTCGCCGAGGGCACCCCGGAGCAGATCGCGGCCGTCCCGGAGAGCCACACCGGCAAGTTCCTGCGGGACATCCTGCCCGCCGACCTCGCGGACGCCCCGGCCGCCCCGGCGAAGAAGGCACCGCGCAAGCGCGCGGCGGCCGCGAAGAAGTAGTCCCGCCCGCCGCCCGCCGCCGCTCCCGGGCCGCCCTGACACCCAGGGGTGGCCCGGGGGCGGCGGGGTACGTGCGGCATAGACTTCCGTGGTCCCCCGCAGCAGAACCGTAGGAGCGCACCGATGTCCGAGACCAGCCCCACCGCCTCCCGCCGCACGGTGCTCTGCGGAGCCGCGGCCCTGGCGGCCGGCGGCGCCGTGGCGGTCACCGGGTGCGGCTCCTCCGCGGGCGACAAGGGCGCCCTCAAGGGCCCGGTCGACCTCGGTCCGGCCTCGGCCGTGCCGGAGGGCGGCGGCAAGGTCTACCGCGAGCAGAAGATCGTGGTGACCCAGCCCGCCGCCGGCCAGTACAAGGCGTTCAACGCCCGCTGCACCCACGCCGGCTGCCTGGTGGACCAGGTGAAGAACGACCAGATCCAGTGCCCCTGTCACGGCAGCCGGTTCTCCGCCACGGACGGTGCCGTGCAGGACGGCCCGGCCTCCGCCCCGCTGCCCGCCTACACCGTCACGGTCGAGGGCGGCAACCTCAAGGTGACCCCGAGCTGACACAGTTGAGCCCCTCCCGACCGCCACGGTCCCACCTGACGATCTCCGCCCCGCGGCCCCGTCCCCACTCGGTACGGTGGACCCATGGCTGACCCGAGCACCTACCGCCCCGCGCCCGGTGCGATCCCGACCTCCCCCGGTGTCTACAAGTTCCGCGACGCCCACGGCCGGGTCATCTACGTCGGCAAGGCCAAGAGCCTGCGCCCGCGCCTGTCCTCCTACTTCCAGGACCTGGCGGGCCTGCACCCGCGCACCGCGACCATGGTCACCACGGCCGCCTCGGTCGAGTGGACCGTGGTCGGCACCGAGGTCGAGGCGCTCCAGCTGGAGTACTCCTGGATCAAGGAGTACGACCCGCGGTTCAACGTCAAGTACCGCGACGACAAGAGCTATCCGGAACTCGCCGTCACCCTCGACGAGGAGTACCCGAGGGTCCAGGTGATGCGCGGGGCGCACAAGAAGGGCGTGCGCTACTTCGGCCCCTACGGGCACGCCTGGGCGATCCGCGAGACGGTCGACCTGCTGCTGCGCGTCTTCCCCGTCCGCACCTGCTCCAACGGCGTCTTCAAGCGCGCCCGCCAGGTCGGCCGGCCCTGCCTGCTCGGCTACATCGGCAAGTGCGCCGCGCCCTGCGTCGGCAAGGTCTCGGCGGACGAACACCGCGCGCTGGCCGAGGACTTCTGCGACTTCATGGCCGGGCGCACCGGCAACTACCTGCGCCGGCTGGAAGAGCAGATGCGGGAGGCCGCCGCCGAGCTGGAGTACGAGAAGGCGGGGCGGCTGCGGGACGACATCGGCGCCCTCAAGCGCGCGATGGAGAAGAACGCCATCGTGCTCGCCGACGCCACCGACGCCGACCTGCTGGCCGTCGCCGAGGACGAGCTCGAAGCCGCCGTGCAGATCTTCCACGTCCGCGGCGGCCGGGTGCGCGGCCAGCGGGGCTGGGTCACCGACAGGGTCGAGGACGTCGACACCGCCGGCCTGGTCGAGCACGCCCTCCAGCAGCTCTACGGCGGCGGCGAGTCCGTCCCGCGCGAGGTCCTCGTCCCCGCCCTGCCCGACCCGGCCGAGCCGGTCCGCGAGTGGCTGAGCGGCCTGCGCGGCAGCCAGGTCGACCTGCGCATCCCCCAGCGCGGCGACAAGAAGGACCTGATGGCCACCGTGCAGCGCAACGCCCAGCAGGCGCTCGCACTGCACAAGACCAAGCGCGCCTCCGACCTCACCACCCGCAGCCGCGCCCTCCAGGAGATCGCCGACGCGCTGGAGCTGGACTCCGTCCCGCTGCGCATCGAGTGCTACGACATCTCCCACCTCCAGGGCGAGGACGTGGTCGCCTCCATGGTCGTCTTCGAGGACGGCCTGGCCCGCAAGAGCGAGTACCGGCGCTTCCAGATCAGGGGCTTCGAGGGCCAGGACGACGTCCGCTCGATGCACGAGGTGATCAGCCGGCGCTTCCGCCGCTACCTCCAGGAGCGCGAACAGACCGGCGAGTGGGCCGTCCCCGAGGAGGACGAGCCCGCCACCGGCGCCCGGGACGACGAGGGCCGCCCCAAGCGCTTCGCCTACCCTCCCCAGCTGCTGGTCGTCGACGGCGGCCAGCCCCAGGTCGCCGCCGCCAGGCGCGCCCTGGACGAGCTCGGCATCGACGACGTCGCGCTGTGCGGCCTGGCCAAGCGCCTGGAGGAGGTCTGGCTGCCCGGCGAGGACGACCCGGTCGTGCTGCCGCGCTCCAGCGAGGGCCTCTACCTGCTCCAGCGGGTGCGCGACGAGGCCCACCGCTTCGCGATCAGCTATCAGCGCAACAAGCGTTCCAGGCGACTCACCGCCGGGGAACTGGACTCCGTCCCGGGCCTCGGAGAGACTCGCCGCCGGGCGCTGCTCAAGCACTTCGGCTCGCTGAAGAAGCTCCGGGCCGCCACCGTGGACGAGCTCTGCGAGGTACCCGGCATCGGACGCCGCACCGCGCAGACTGTTGCGGAGGCGTTGTCGTCCTGTACACCCGCCGCACCCGCGGTCAACACCGCGACCGGCGAGATCATCGAGGACGGGGCCGAGCAGGCCGCCGAGCCGGTGGCCGCAGCACCCCAGACCGCACCATCCCAGGAGACGCCATGACGGCCGACGCCGCCTGTCAGCCGGTGTGCCCCGGCCCCGCCCGCCTGCCCGGGCCGGGGAAGGGCGGCCGTGCCGTACGCGTTCTCCCCAGCAGAAAGACCGAGAGCGGGGAACCGAAGTGACCGTGTCAGACGTGGCCGAGAACGCGCCGGAGCTGGTGATCATCTCCGGCATGTCCGGAGCCGGCCGCTCCACCGCCGCCAAGTGCCTGGAGGACCTCGGCTGGTTCGTGGTGGACAACCTGCCGCCGGCCCTGATCCCGACCATGGTCGACCTGGGCGCCCGTTCCCAGGGCAACGTCGCCCGGATCGGCGTGGTCGTGGACGTCCGCGGCCGGCAGTTCTTCGACGACCTCCTCACCTCGCTGGACGAGCTGGAGAAGCGCGGCGTCCGGCTCCGGGTCGTCTTCCTGGACTCCTCCGACGAGGCGCTGGTGCGCCGCTTCGAGAGCGTCCGCCGCCCGCACCCCCTCCAGGCCGACGGTCGGATCGTGGACGGCATCGCCCGCGAGCGCGACCTGCTGCGCGACCTGCGCGGCGAGGCCGACCTGGTGATCGACACCTCCAACCTCAACGTGCACCAGCTGCGCGCCAAGCTGGACGCCCAGTTCGCCGACCACGACGAGCCCGAGCTGCGCGCCACCGTGATGTCCTTCGGCTTCAAGTACGGCCTGCCGGTCGACGCCGACCTCGTGGTGGACTGCCGCTTCCTGCCCAACCCGCACTGGGTGCCCGAACTGCGGGCCCGCACCGGCACCGACGCGGACGTCTCCGACTACGTGTTCCAGCAGCCCGGAGCCAACGAGTTCCTGGACGGCTACGCCCAGCTGCTGCGCATCATCACCGAGGGGTACCGCCGCGAGGGGAAGCGCTACATGACGCTTGCCGTAGGCTGCACCGGTGGCAAGCACCGCAGCGTCGCCATGTCCGAGCGTCTGACCAAGCGTCTCATCGCCGACGGAGTCGAGACGGTGCTGGTCCACCGTGACATGGGACGGGAGTAACCGCCGCCTCCCTGCCGGGCCCGTCGGCGGAGCGGTCGGCGGGCCGAGGAACGCGAGGTGATGTGTGGCGGGATACGTGCCCGGGCGGCAGCCGCAGAGCAGGACCGGTGACCGGGCGGGCAGCCCGGCCCGGGCCACGGTGCCGAGCCGTCCGCGCAGCAGTCCCGCCCGCGCCAATCCGGCTCCCAGGATCACCGCGCTCGGCGGCGGACAGGGCCTGTCCGCCTCGCTGTCCGCGCTGCGCCGGCTCACCAGCGACCTCACCGCCGTGGTCACCGTCGCCGACGACGGCGGTTCCAGCGGCCGGCTGCGCGAGGAACTCGGCGTGCTGCCCCCCGGCGACCTGCGCAAGGCGCTGGCCGCGCTGTGCGGGGACGACGACTGGGGCCGCACCTGGTCCGAGGTGATCCAGCAGCGCTTCACCGGCAACGGCGAACTCGGCGGCCACGCGGTCGGCAACCTGCTGATCGTCGCGCTCTGGGAGAAGCTGGGCGACCCGGTGGCCGCGCTGGAATGGGTCGGCCGGCTGCTCAACGTCCAGGGCCGGGTGCTGCCGATGTCGGCGGTGCCGCTGGACATCGAGGCGACCGTCCGCGGTCACGACCCGCGCCACCCCGCCGAGGTGACCGCGGTCCGCGGCCAGGCCGACGTCGCGGTGACCCCCGGTACCGTCCAGTCGATCCGGCTGCTGCCGGACGGGCCGCCCGCCGTCCCGGAGGCCGTCACCGCGGTCCGCGAGGCGGACTGGGTGGTGCTCGGCCCCGGCTCCTGGTTCACCAGCGTGCTGCCGCACCTGCTGGTGCCCGACCTGGCCAAGGCGCTCACCGAGACCCGCGCCCGCCGCCTGCTCACCCTGAACCTGGCCCCCCAGCCCGGGGAGACCGAGGGCTTCACCCCGCAGCGCCACCTGGAGGTCATCGCCGACCACGCTCCGGACCTCGCGGTGGATGCGATCCTGGTGGACGAGCGCGCCGTCACCGGCGGGGCCTTCGGCCAGGCCGACCTGGACGGTCTGGAGAAGGCCGCCGAACGGATGGGCGCCGCTCTGGTGCTCGGCTCGGTGGCCCGCACCGACGGGACGCCGCGACACGACCCCGAGCTGTTGGCGGCAGCGTACGACCGGATTTTCCGGACACATGGAAGGATCGGGCCATGGCGATGACTCCAGCGGTGAAGGACGAGATCAGCCGGCTCCCGGTCACCCGGGCCTGCTGTCGCAAGGCGGAGGTGTCGGCGATCCTGCGGTTCGCGGGCGGGCTGCACATCGTGAGCGGCCGCATCGTGATCGAGGCGGAGCTGGACACCGGAGCGGCGGCACGGCGGCTGCGCAAGGACCTGCTGGAGATCTTCGGCCACTCCTCGGACCTCGTGGTGATGGCCCCCGGCGGGCTGCGCCGCGGCAGCCGCTTCGTGGTCCGGGTGGTCAAGGACGGCGAGCTGCTGGCGCGCCAGACCGGGCTCGTGGACGGCCGCGGCCGCCCGATCCGGGGCCTTCCCCCGGCAGTGGTCTCCGGGGCCACCTGCGATGCCGAGGCGGCCTGGCGCGGGGCCTTCCTGGCGCACGGCTCGCTCACCGAGCCGGGCCGCTCCTCCTCGCTGGAGATCACCTGCCCCGGCTCCGAGGCCGCCCTCGCCCTGGTCGGCGCCGCCCGTCGGCTCGGCATCCCGGCCAAGGCCCGCGAGGTGCGCGGCGTGGACCGGGTGGTCATCCGCGACGGCGACGCGATCGGCGCGCTGCTGACCCGGCTCGGCGCGCACGAGTCCGTGCTGGCCTGGGAGGAGCGCCGGATGCGGCGCGAGGTCCGGGCCACCGCCAACCGGCTGGCCAACTTCGACGACGCCAACCTGCGCCGCTCGGCCCGCGCCGCGGTGGCGGCCGGCGCCCGGGTGGCCCGCGCGCTGGAGATCCTCGGCGACGAGGTGCCCGAGCACCTGGCCGCGGCCGGCCAGCTGCGGATGCAGCACAAGCAGGCCTCGCTGGAGGAGCTGGGCGCGCTCGCCGACCCGCCGCTGACCAAGGACGCGGTGGCCGGCCGGATCCGCCGGCTGCTGGCGATGGCCGACAAGCGCGCCTCCGAGCTCGGCCTGCCGAGCACCGAGGCCAGCATCACCGACGAGATGGCGATGAACTGAGGTTCGCGCTCACACCGCGTGACGACGAGACGGCCGGCACCCCGATCCGGGGCGCCGGCCGTCGGCGTCTGCGAACCCACCCGCGGACGGCCTCCCGGAGGGCCCGCGGGGCGGCCCGCCGGACGTCCGTCCGGACCCGCGACACTCCCGAATTGGTAGAGACCACTGGCCCAGGACCAACTGCCCGGCGGACCAAGGCCGGACGGCCCGGAACGGGCTTTCGGCCTCGCCACGCCCAGTCTCACCAGGCGGTGCGATGTGCCGTCCCAGGCCCCGGAGGGGTAGGGTCATAGGCGGTCGGGGACTTCCCAAATCTCACCCCCGCCGGGGCTGCGCCCCCGGCGTACCTAACGAGGAGATCGGTTCGTGACGATCCGGGTAGGCATCAACGGCTTCGGCCGCATCGGCCGCAACTTCTTCCGCGCGGTCAAGGCCCAGGGCGCGGACATCGAGGTCGTGGGTGTCAACGACCTCACCGACACGAAGACCCTGGCTCACCTGCTCAAGTACGACACCACCCTGGGTACCTTCCCGGGCGAGGTCTCGCACACCGAGGACAGCATCACCGTCGACGGCCACACCTTCAAGGTGACCGCCGAGCGTGACCCCGCGAACCTTCCGTGGGCCGAGCTGGGCGCCGACATCGTCGTCGAGTCCACCGGCATCTTCACCAAGGCCGAGGCCGCGAAGAAGCACCTCGCCGCCGGCGCGAAGAAGGTCATCATCTCGGCGCCCGCCACCGACGAGGACGTCACCGTCGTCCTGGGTGTCAACGACGAGAAGTACGACGCCGCCAACCACCACATCATCTCCAACGCCTCCTGCACCACGAACTGCGTGGCGCCGATGGCCAAGGTGCTGAACGAGAGCTTCGGCATCGTCAAGGGTCTGATGACCACCGTCCACGCGTTCACCAACGACCAGGTGACCCTGGACTTCCCGCACAAGGACCTGCGCCGTGCTCGTGCGGCCTCGCAGAACATCATCCCGACCTCGACCGGTGCCGCCAAGGCGACCGCCCTGGTCCTGCCGGAGCTGAAGGGCAAGCTGGACGGCACCTCGCTGCGCGTCCCGGTCCCGACCGGTTCCATCACGGACCTGGTCGTCACCCTGGAGCGCGAGGTCACCAAGGACGAGGTCAACGCGGCCTTCCAGAAGGCCGCGCAGGAGGGCTCGCTCAAGGGCATCCTGGCCTACACCGAGGACCCGATCGTCTCCTCGGACATCGTCAACGACCCGCACTCCTGCATCTTCGACTCGCAGCTCACCATGGTCCAGGGCAACCAGGTCAAGGTGCTCGGCTGGTACGACAACGAGTGGGGCTACTCGAACCGCGTCGTCGACCTGGTCACCCTCGTCGGCGGGCAGCTCTGACCTTGCGGGAGCTGACGTGATGTAGGGGCGAGGGCCCGGACGGCTACGGCGCCGACCGGGCCCTCGTTCCGCGCTCAAGGACTTCTCAGGCGGCCCCTGCGCCGTGCCGCCTCACTGCGCATCAACCATCTCCCCAGGAGAAACCGAATCCCCGTGAAGACCATCGAAGAGCTCATCGAAGCCGGCGTCGAAGGCAAGCGCGTCTTCGTGCGAGCCGACCTGAACGTGCCGCTGGACGGCGCCACGATCACCGACGACGGCCGCATCCGCGCCGTCGCGCCGACCATCGCCAAGCTGGCCGCGGCCGGCGCGAAGGTCGTCGTGGCCTCGCACCTCGGCCGGCCCAAGGGCGCGCCGGACCCGCAGTTCTCGCTCGCCCCGGTGGCGAAGCGCCTCGGCGAGATCCTCGGCAAGGACGTCGCCTTCGCCACCGACACCGTCGGCGACAGCGCCCGCGCCACCGTGGCCGCGCTGGCGGGCGGCGAGGTCGCGCTGCTGGAGAACCTGCGCTTCAACGCGGGCGAGACCAGCAAGGACGACGCCGAGCGCAAGGCCTTCGCCGAGCAGCTGGCCACCCTGGCCGACCTGTACGTGGGCGACGGCTTCGGCGCCGTGCACCGCAAGCACGCCTCGGTGTTCGACCTGCCGGCCCTGCTGCCGCACGCCGCCGGCGACCTGATCGCCACCGAGGTCGGTGTGCTGAAGAAGCTCACCGAGGACGTCGCCCGCCCGTACGTGGTGGTGCTCGGCGGTGCCAAGGTCTCCGACAAGCTGGGCGTCATCGACAACCTGCTGGAGAAGGCCGACCGGATCCTGATCGGCGGCGGGATGGCGTACACCTTCCTCAAGGCCAAGGGCCACGAGGTCGGCATCTCGCTGCTCCAGGCGGACCAGATCCCGACCGTCCTGGAGTACCTGGCCCGGGCCGAGGCGCGCGGCGTCGAGTTCGTGCTGCCGGTGGACGTCCTGATCTCCGCCGAGTTCCCGGACCTCAAGACCAAGGCCCCGGCGAACCCCGACACCGTCGCGGCGGACGCCATCCCGGCCGACCAGGAGGGCCTGGACATCGGCCCGAAGACCCGCGAGCTGTACGCGGCGAAGCTGGCCGACGCGGGCACGGTGTTCTGGAACGGCCCGATGGGCGTCTTCGAGCACCCGGACTACGCGGGCGGCACCAAGGCCGTCGCGCAGGCCCTGCTCGACAGCGACGCGTTCACCGTGGTCGGTGGCGGCGACTCCGCCGCGGCCGTCCGCATCCTGGGCTTCGACGAGAACGCCTTCGGACACATCTCGACCGGCGGCGGCGCCAGCCTCGAGTACCTGGAGGGCAAGACCCTCCCCGGTCTCGCCGCTCTGGAGGACTGAAACACATGACCGACCGTCTCCCGCTGATGGCGGGCAACTGGAAGATGAACCTCAACCACCTTGAGGCCATCCAGCACACCCAGAAGCTGGCCTTCGCGCTGGCCGACAAGGACTACGCGGCCGTCGAGGTCGCCGTCCTGGTGCCGTTCACCGACCTTCGCTCGGTGCAGACCCTGGTCTTCGGCGACAAGCTGAAGATCAAGTACGGCTCGCAGGACATCTCGGAGCACGACGGCGGGGCCTACACCGGCGAGGTCTCCGGCCCGATGCTGGCCAAGCTCCAGTGCACCTACGCGGTGATCGGCCACTCCGAGCGCCGCCAGTACCACGGCGAGAACGAGGAGATCGTCAACGCCAAGGTGAAGGCCGCCTACCGCGCCGGGATCACCCCGATCCTGTGCGTCGGCGAGCCGCTGGAGATCCGCAAGGCCGGCACCCACGTCGAGTACACCCTGGCCCAGCTGGACGGCGGCCTGGCCGACGTCCCGGCCGACCAGGCCGAGTCGATCGTGGTCGCCTACGAGCCGGTCTGGGCGATCGGCACCGGCGAGGTGGCCACCCCGGAGGACGCGCAGGAGGTCTGCGCCGCGATCCGCGCCCGGATCGCCGAGCTGTACGACGCCGAGCTGGCCGGCAAGGTCCGGGTGCTGTACGGCGGCTCGGTGAAGTCGTCGAGCGCGGCCGGCCTGATGGCCAAGCCCGACATCGACGGCGGCCTGGTCGGCGGTGCCTCGCTGGACGCCGAGGAGTTCGTCAAGATCGTGCGCTACCGTGAGCAGGCAGTAGGCTAACGCCGCCGCAGCAACGTAGGCTTTGGGGCCGGACCGCCGTACGCGGCCCGGCCCCTTCGCCGAAGATACGAGAGAGTTGGTCCCGTCGTGGTTCTCGGGTTCTCGATTGCCCTGATCATCTTCAGTCTGCTGATGATCCTTCTGGTGCTGCTGCACAAGGGGAAGGGCGGCGGCCTGTCCGACATGTTCGGCGGTGGTGCGATGTCCACCGGCGGCGGCTCGGCGGTGGCCGAGCGCAATCTGGACCGCATCACCATCGTGGTCGGCCTGGGGTGGTTCGCGTCCATCATCGTGCTGGGCCTGGTGCTGAAGTACCAGAGCTGACGTATCCCTGACGCCCCGTCTCCCGAGCGCCTATCCTTGGACGGTCGGGTGCGGAGGCGATGGTGGCGGATGCTTAACTCCTGCTTACACTAGGACGACTTTCGCCACCGACGCGCACCGCGGCGGGTCGGCGCACCAGTACGCAGGGAGTCAGACCGTGGCAAGTGGCAATGCCATCCGTGGCAGCAGGGTCGGGGCAGGCCCGATGGGCGAGGCGGAGCGCGGCGAGTCCGCCCCGCGCAACCGGATCTCCTTCTGGTGCGCGAACAAGCACGAGACCCGTCCCAGCTTCGCCGCCGAAGCGGCGATCCCGGAGACCTGGGACTGCCCGCGCTGCGGCTTCCCCGCCGGGCAGGACCAGCACAACCCGCCGGCCCCCTCGCGCAACGAGCCGTACAAGACCCACCTCGCGTACGTGCGCGAGCGTCGCACCGACGCCGACGGCGAGGCGATCCTCGCCGAGGCGCTGGCGAAGCTGCGCGGCGAGATCTGAGGTCCCCCACACACCACGAAGGGCGCCCCCGGGGTGACGGGGGGGCCCATCGGGGTTCGGCCCGCCAGGGAAGGGCAGCCCCGGCGGTCGGGGACGAGGCCCGGGCCGGGGGGGGGCTCGGCGGGGGGAAACCCAACGCGGCGGCGCGGTGCAGC
>NZ_JBHTWX010000069.1:14987-19817 GCF_042792155.1 Kitasatospora sp. NPDC056651
GGCCCCACGGCCGTGCCGGGGGCCCCCTTCGGCGTCCGGCCGGCCCGGTAGGCCCTGCCCGGCCGGACGGGACCTACGCCGAGGCCGGCGGGTAGAGCTGCGGCGGAATCCGCTCCGCGGCGGCGCGGTCCAGCAGCCACAGGGTGCGGCCGCGGCCGTACGCGCCGGAGGCGGGCGCCTGGAGCTCGCCGGGGCCGGACAGGGCCAGCGCGACCGCGCCCGCCTTGTCCTCGCCGGCCGCCAGCAGCCAGACCTCGCGGGCCGAGCGGATCGCCGGGAGGGTGAGCGAGACCCGGGTCGGCGGGGGCTTGGGGGCCCCGCGCACGCCGACCACGGTCAGCTCGGTCTCCCGCACGCCCGGGTGCTCGGGGAAGAGCGAGGCGACGTGGGTGTCCGGGCCGACGCCGAGCAGCAGCACGTCGAAGGCCGGGACGCCGAGCCGGTCGCCCGGCTCGGCGGCCTTCGCCAGCTCCGCCGCGTAGCGGGCCGCGGCGGCCTCCACGTCCGATCCGTCCTCCCCGTCCGAGGCGGGCATCTCGTGCACCCGCGCCGGGTCGAGCGGGACGGCGTCCAGCAGTTCGGCCCGGGCCTGGACGGCGTTGCGGTCCGGATCGGCGGCGGGCACGAAGCGCTCGTCGCCCCACCACAGGTCCAGCCGGCCCCAGTCGACCGCGTCGCGCGCCGGGGAGGCGGCGATCGCGGCCAGCAGGGCGTTGCCGTTGCGGCCGCCGGTGAGCACCACCGACGCGCTGCCGCGGGCGGCCTGGGCGTCCACGATCCGGGTGATCAGCCGGGCCGCGGCCGCCTGGGCCATCAGCTCCTTGTCCCGGTGGACGACCAGCTGCGGGGTCGCGTTGGTCATGCGCCGTCCTTGGTGGTGCGCTTGCCGGAGGCCTTGCGGGCGGGCTTGCGGTCCGCCGCGCCGGCGGTCACCCGCTCCGGGTTGGCCACGGCCGCCTCGGCGGCTTCCTCGACGGCCTCCTCGGCGACCTCCCGGGCGACCCTCTCGGCCGCCGCGGTCTCGGCGTTCGCCGGTTCGAGCAGCTGGTCGACGGGCGTGCGCACGGCCGTCGAGTAGATGTCGTCCGGGTCCAGGCGGCGCAGCTCCTCGGCGATCAGCTCCGAGGTCTCGCGCCGCTTGAGCGCCACCTGGCGGTCCGGCGAACCGGGCATCGACAGGGTGGCCAGCAGGCCGTCCGGGCGGTCCAGGGTGATGTCGCCGTCCTTGGTGCGCAGGTGCACCGCGGTGATGCCGGGGCCGTTGGTGACGACCCGCTCGACGGGCACCTGGAGCCGGTTGGTCAGCCAGAGGCCGAGCAGCTCGACGCTGGGGTTGTAGGACTCGCCCTCGACCACCGCGGAGACGATGCTGGACGGCCGCTGGTCCAGCGCGGCGGCCAGCATCGAGCGCCAGCCGGTGATCCGGGTCCAGGCCAGGTCGGTGTCGCCCGGGGTGTAGGCCTGCGAGCGCTGGGCGAGCTGGCCGACCGGGGACTCGGCGGTGACGGCGTCGGTGATCCGGCGCTGGGCGAGCGAGCCCAGCGGGTCCTGGGCCGGGTGCTGCGGGGCGTTGTCCGGCCACCAGACGACGGTCGGGGCGTCCGGCAGCAGCAGCGGCAGGACCACCGACTGGGCGTGCGCGGCGAGTTCGCCGTGCATCCGCAGGACAACCGTTTCGCCGGAGCCGGCGTCGGAGCCGACCAGGATCTCGGCGTCCAGCCGGGTCTCGGCGCGGGCCCGGGGCGAGCGCCCGGCGCGCTTGATCACCGCGAGGGTGCGCATCGGGTGCTCGCGGGAGGCGTCGTTGGCGGCCTTGAGGGCGTCGTAGGCGCTGCCCTCGTCGGTCACGATCACCAGGGTGAGCACCATGCCGGCGGCACCGGAACCGCGGGCCCGGCGCGCCTCCATCAGCGCGGCGTTGATCTTGCTGGACGTCGTGTTGGTGAGGTCGATCTTCATGGCCGGCGCCAGCTCCTGCCGTCTCGTGCGAGCATCTCGTCCGCTTCGACGGGGCCCCAGGTCCCCGCCGCGTACTGGGCGGGCTTGCCGTGGGTGTCCCAGTACTCCTCGATCGGGTCGAGGATCTGCCAGGAGAGCTCGACCTCCTGGTGGCGCGGGAACAGGTTGGCGTCGCCGAGCAGCACGTCGAGGATGAGCCGCTCGTACGCCTCCGGGCTGGACTCGGTGAAGGACTCGCCGTAGGCGAAGTCCATCGTGACGTCCCGGACCTCGAAGGAGGTGCCCGGCACCTTGGAGCCGAACCGCACCGTCACGCCCTCGTCCGGCTGGACCCGGATGACCAGGGCGTTCTGCCCCAGCTCCTCGGTCGCGTAGGAGTCGAAGGGCAGGTACGGGGCGCGCTGGAAGACGACCGCGATCTCGGTGACCCGGCGGCCCAGGCGCTTGCCGGTGCGCAGGTAGAACGGCACGCCCGCCCAGCGGCGGTTGTTGATCTCCAGCTTGATGGCCGCGTAGGTGTCGGTCTTGGAGTCGGGGTCGATCCCCTCCTCGTCCAGGTAGCCGGCCACCTCCTCGCCGCCCTGCCAGCCGGCCGCGTACTGGCCGCGCACGGTGTGCCGACCGAGGTCGGCCGGGAGCTTGACGGCGCTGAGCACCTTGAGCTTCTCGGCCACCAGCGCCTTCGGGTGGAAGGAGGCCGGCTCCTCGATGGCGGTGAGCGCCATCAGCTGGAGCAGGTGGTTCTGGATGACGTCACGGGCGGAGCCGATGCCGTCGTAGTAGCCGGCCCGGCCGCCGATGCCGATGTCCTCGGCCATGGTGATCTGCACGTGGTCGACGTACGACCGGTTCCAGATCGGCTCGAACATCTGGTTGGCGAAGCGCAGCGCCAGGATGTTCTGGACCGTCTCCTTGCCCAGGTAGTGGTCGATCCGGAAGACCTCGTCCCGGGGGAAGACCTCGTGGACGACCTTGTTGAGCTCCTGGGCGCTCTCCAGGTCGTGGCCGAAGGGCTTCTCGATGACGGCGCGGCGCCAGGAACCCTGCGGAGGGTCGGCCAGACCGTGCTTCTTGAGCTGCTGGACGACCGTGGGGAAGAACTTCGGCGGGACGGACAGGTAGAAGGCGAAGTTGCCGCCGGTGCCCTGGGCCTTGTCCAGCTCCTCGATGGTCTCGCGCAGCTTGTCGAAGGCGTCGTCGTCGTCGAACGTCCCGTGGATGAAGCGCATGCCCTTGGCGAGCTGCTGCCAGACCTCCTCCCGGAACGGGGTGCGGGCGTGGTCCCGGACGGCGTCGTGGACCTCCTTGGCGAAGTCCTCGTCGTCCCACTCGCGGCGGGCGAAGCCGACGAGGGAGAAGCCCGGCGGAAGCAGACCGCGGTTGGCCAGGTCGTAGATGGCCGGCATCAGCTTCTTGCGGGACAGGTCGCCGGTGACCCCGAAGATGACCAGGCCGGACGGCCCCGCGATGCGCGGGAGCCGTCGGTCGGAGGGGTCGCGAAGCGGGTTGACGGGGGCGGACGGGAGGTCATCCGCGTCCGATACCGGTGTCAACTCCGGGAAATCAGTGCTCACTTGATGGGCTCCGCTTTCGTGCGCTGGCTGTGAGCGGGGGTCACTTCTCGTCGGCGAAGGAGGCGAGCGAGGCGGTGACGGTGTCGAGCAGCTCCTTCCAGGACTGCTCGAACTTCTCGACGCCCTCGTCCTCCAGCAGCTGGACGACGTCGTCGTAGTCCACGCCCGCGGCGGCGATCGCGTCCAGCACGGCCTTGGCGTCCGCGTAGTTCGGGACGATGGTGTTCCCGGTGACCACACCGTGGTCGGCGGTGGCGTCCAGGGTGGCCTCGGGCATGGTGTTGACGGTGCCCGGGGCGACCAGCTCGGTGACGTACAGGGTGTCCGGCAGGGCCGGGTCCTTGACGCCGGTGGAGGCCCACAGCGGGCGCTGCGGCTTGGCGCCGGCGGCCTCCAGGGAGCTCCAGCGGGCGCTGGCGGCGGTCTTGCCGTCGACGCTGCCGAAGACCTCCTCGTACGCCTGGTAGGCGAGGCGGGCGTTGGCCAGGGCGGCCTTGGAGCGCAGGTCCTTGGCCTCGCCGCCGATCTTGTCCAGGCGCTTGTCGATCTCGGTGTCCACGCGGGAGACGAAGAAGGAGGCGACCGACTCGATCTGGGAGAGGTCCAGGCCCTTGGCCTTGGCGGCCTCCAGGCCGGTCAGGTAGGCGTCGATGACGGCCTTGTAGCGCTCCAGCGAGAAGATCAGCGTGACGTTGACGCTGATGCCCTTGCCGATGACCTCGGCGATCGCCGGCAGGCCGGCCTTGGTGGCGGGGATCTTGATGAAGACGTTCGGGCGGTCGACCAGCCACCACAGCTGCTTGGCCTCGGCCACGGTGGGGGCGGTCTCGTGCGCCAGGCGCGGGTCGACCTCGATGGAGACCCGGCCGTCGCGGCCGTTGGAGGCGTCGTAGACCGGGCGCAGCACGTCGGCCGCGTCGCGCACGTCCGAGGTGGTGATCATGCGGATCGCCTCGTCGGTGGTGACCTTGCGGACGGCGAGGTCGCGCAGCTGGCCGTCGTACGAGTCGTCGCCGGAGCCGGCGATGGCCTTCTGGAAGATGGTCGGGTTGGTGGTGACGCCCACCACGTGCTTGTTCTGCACCAGTTCGGCCAGGTTGCCGGAGTTCAGCCGCTTGCGGCTGAGGTCGTCCAGCCAGATCGCAACGCCTTCGTCGCTGAGGCGCTTCAGTGCGTCAGTCATGGTGCTCAGTCCCTTTGTTCTTCTGCTTCGTGGGGGTGGTCGGAGGGGCGCCGGCGGCGCCCACGGGCGGGCGGAAAACCCCGGCGGCGAAAAAGCATAGTGGCTAAAAAAAAA
>NZ_JBHTWX010000069.1:19827-48126 GCF_042792155.1 Kitasatospora sp. NPDC056651
GCGGTGGGCCTTTTCGGCGCGTTTCTTGGGGTCCACCGCCATTTTTTTCTTGCGCTGGGGGGGGGGGGGGGGGGGGCCGGGGGGGGGGGGGGGGGGGCCCCCCCCGGCCCGGTGCCGCTAGCGGTTGACGGCTTCGAGCGAGCGCAGGGCGTTGTGGGCCTCGGCCACCACGTGCTCGGCGGTGATGCCGAACTCCTCGTAGAGCACCTTGAAGTCGGCGGAGGCGCCGAAGTGCTCCAGCGAGACGATCCGGCCGTGGTCGCCGACCAGCTCGCGCCAGCCCTGGGCGATGCCCGCCTCGACGGAGACGCGGGCCTTGACCGACGGCGGCAGCACGCTGTCGCGGTACGCCTGGTCCTGCTCCTGGAACCACTCGAAGGACGGGACCGACACCACGCGGGTGGCGACGCCCTCGGCCTCCAGCGCCTCGCGGGCCTTGACGGCCAGCTGGACCTCGGAGCCGGTGCCGAGCAGGATCACCTGCGGGTCGCCGGTGGAGGCCTCGGCCAGGATGTAGGCGCCCTTCGCGGTGCCCTCGGCGGAGCCGAAGACCTCACGGTCGAAGGTCGGGACGCCCTGGCGGGTCAGGGCCAGGCCGACCGGGCCGGGGTGGCTGGTCTGGCGCTCGATGACCGTGCGCCAGGCGACGGCGGTCTCGTTGGCGTCGGCCGGGCGGACCATGGACAGGCCCGGGATGGCGCGCAGCGAGGCCAGGTGCTCGACCGGCTGGTGGGTCGGGCCGTCCTCGCCGAGGCCGATCGAGTCGTGCGTCCAGACGTAGGTGACCGGCAGCTTCATCAGCGCGGCCAGGCGGACGGCCGGGCGCATGTAGTCGGCGAAGACCAGGAAGGTGCCGCCGTACACGCGGGTCCTGCCGTGCAGGGCGATGCCGTTCATGGTCGAGCCCATGGCGTGCTCGCGGATGCCGAAGTGGATCGTCCGGCCGTACGGGCTCGCCGACTTCAGCGGGTTGCCCCCGGGCAGGAACGAGCTGTCCTCGTCGATGGTGGTGAGGTTGGACTCGGCGAGGTCGGCCGAGCCGCCCCACAGCTCCGGGATCACCGCGCCGATCGCCTTGAGGGTGTCGCCGGAGGCCTTGCGGGTGGCGACGTCCTTGCCGGCCGGGAAGGACGGGACGGCCTTCTTCCAGCCCTCGGGCAGCTCGCCCGCCTGGATGCGGTCGTACTCGGCGGCGCGGTGGGCGTCGGCGGCCCGCCAGACGTCGAAGGACTGCTGCCACTGGTCGCGGGCGGCCTTGCCGCGCTTGATGACCAGCCGGGCGTGCTCGATGACCTGGTCGCCGACCTCGAAGGTCTTCTCCGGGTCGAAGCCCAGGACCTTCTTGGTGGCGGCGATCTCGGCGGCGCCGAGCGCGGAGCCGTGCGCCTTGGCGGTGTTCTGGGCGTCCGGGGCCGGCCAGGCGATGATCGTGCGCATCGCGATGATCGACGGGCGGGAGGTCTCGGCCTTGGCCGCGTCCAGCGCGTCGGCCAGGGCGGCCACGTCGATGTCGCCGTTGGACTTCGGGGTCACCCGCTGGACGTGCCAGCCGTACGCCTCGTAGCGCTTGAGGACGTCCTCGGAGAAGGCGGTCTCGGTGTCGCCCTCGATCGAGATGTGGTTGTCGTCGTAGAGGGCGACCAGGTTGCCCAGCTTCTGGTGGCCGGCCAGCGACGAGGCCTCGGCGGAGACGCCCTCCTCCAGGTCGCCGTCGGAGACGATGGCCCAGATGGTGTGGTCGAACGGGGACTCGCCGGCCGGGGCCTCCGGGTCGAACAGGCCGCGCTCGTAGCGGGCGGCCATCGCCATGCCGACCGCGTTGGCGACGCCCTGGCCGAGGGGACCGGTGGTGGTCTCCACGCCGGCCGTGTGGCCGTGCTCGGGGTGGCCGGGGGTGCGGCTGCCGGCGACGCGGAAGGCCTTCAGGTCGTCCAGCTCCAGGCCGTAGCCGGAGAGGTAGAGCTGGGTGTACAGCGTCAGGCTGGTGTGCCCGGGGGAGAGGACGAAACGGTCGCGCCCGGCCCAGGACGGGTCGGTCGGGTCGTGGCGCAGGAAGCGCTGGAAGATCAGGTACGCGGCCGGGGCCAGGGACATCGCCGTCCCGGGGTGTCCGTTACCGACCTTCTGGACGGCGTCCATGGCCAGGACCCGCGCGGTGTCGACCGTGCGCTCGTCCAGATCGGTCCACTCGAATGCGTTCGTCGGCGCAGTGCTCACCCTGTCTCAGGGCTCCTTCCATTGTGAAGAGTGACCCCGTGAATAGGGGACCGGGTCGGCCACGACGCTGTGGTCCCGACGTTGGGTGGTGCCGGTCACGGAGGGTAGATCCCGCTTCTGCGTGCGAGCCTACCGTCCGGGCCGTGCCTCACCCTCCGTGCTGGGAGAACCGACATTTACCCAGTCAGATTCCCACTTCGGTCTGATTGGTTTTATCCCAGACTCTCCCGATTCCCGGCCGGGCGCCGCTCCGGTGGTCGGGACGGGCTAGAGGAGCCCTCCGCGGGCGCCCGACGGCCCGCCCGGCGGACCGCTCGACGGCCCGCCCGACGACCCCGTCCGCGGGTTCACCCGGGGGTGTGCGATCCGCCTCGCCGGGGGACCCCGGAGCGGGATGGGATATATGGAACGTCTATGGTGTCGTGGTACGCGCAGAGCGGACTATTCGGGACCCTTCGTTCCTGTGGGCGCCTGCGAGGATTCATCTTCAGTTGGGGTGTTAGTGACCGCCGTCGAAACCCGTCCCGCCGGGGTCACCGGGGCGACTCCTGTGCACCGGCCGTTCGGGGCCCGTGTCGGCGCGTTCGTCGCACTGACCAAGCCACGGATCATCGAGCTGCTGCTGATGAGCACCGTGCCGGTGATGTTCCTGGCTCAACAGGGCGTACCGAACATGCTGCTGGTGCTGAAGGTCGTCGTCGGCGGCTACCTCTCGGCCGGCGGCGCCAACGCCCTCAACATGTACATCGACCGGGACATCGACGCGATCATGTCGCGCACCGAGCGGCGTCCGATCGTCACCGGGATGGTGTCGCCGCGCGAGGCGCTGGTGTTCGGCATCGCGCTGGCGGTCGTCTCGACCCTGCTGCTGGGCCTCGGGGTCAACTGGCTGTCCGCCTGGCTGGCGCTGGGCGCGCTGCTGTTCTACGTGTTCGTCTACACGCTGGGGCTCAAGCGGCGCACCACGCAGAACGTCGTCTGGGGCGGCATCGCCGGCTGTATGCCGGTACTGGTCGGCTGGTCCTCGGTGACCAACTCGATGTCCTGGGCCGCGGTGGCGCTGTTCCTGGTGGTGTTCTTCTGGACGCCGCCGCACACCTGGGTGCTGTCCATGAAGGTCCGCGACGACTACGAGCGGGCCGGTGTGCCGATGCTTCCGGTGGTCAAGGGCAACGTGGCGGTCGGCAAGCAGGTCGTCGCCTACTCCTGGGTGATGGTGGCGACCTCGCTGGCGGTGTGGCCGCTGGGGCACATGAGCTGGCTGTACCCGGTCGTCGCGGTGCTGCTGGGCGCGGCCTGGCTGTACGAGGCGCACGCGCTGTACGGGCGGGCCAAGGCCGGCATCGTGGGCGCGAAGCTCAAGGAGATGCGGCTGTTCCACTGGTCGATCACCTACCTGTCGCTGCTGATGGTGGCCTGCGCGATCGACCCGTTCGTGAAGTAGAGGCTTACGAGGAGAGCCCCGGTCCAGGCGGACCGGGGCTCTTCGCGTTCTCAGCGGGCGGGCAGCTCCGAGGGGCCGACGTGGCCGTCCAGCCAGTCCCGCAGCGGCTGGGAGGCGCGCAGGAAGCCGGTGACGCGGGTGTGGGCGGCACGGGTGCCCAGCCACTTCGCGGGCTCCCACTCCTGCCAGGCCACCAGGCCCTTGTGGCGCAGCAGCCCGATCCGGGGGTGGTCCCTGGGGTAGCCGCGCGGGGCCGACTTCAGGGAGTCCCGGCCGGCCACCCGCGGACCGGCCTGCTCCACCCGGGTGATCACCCGCTCCAGCTCGGCACCGCTCACGTCCTCGGCGACGGCGGCGCGGTAGCGCTCCAGCTGGTCGGGGGCGAGCTGGTACATGCCGTTGCCGCAGGCCAGGCCGTCAGCGGAGAGCTGGATGTAGCCGCCGGACTCCAGGTGCGCGCCGATGTGGGTCTTGTACGGGGACTTGTCGGCGCTGAAACGGACGTCGCGGTTGGGGCGGAAGATCTTCCCCGGCCCGAACTCCGGCTCCAGCTCGGCGAGCAGCAGCTCCATCGGGGCCCGCACGGTGTCGTCGTACTGCTCCCGGTGGGCCTGCCAGAAGGTCTTCGAGTTGTCGGCTTCGAGGTGTTCGTAGAAGTCCAGCGCCTCGGCCGGCCAGCCTGTGAACGTCACGCCCCCAGTATGTGGCCCGGTGCACAGGCCGGTCCCGTCGCCAGCGCCACTACCGGTGGGTAGCATGCGGGCATGAGCCCTGCTGAGACCGCCACCGCGCCGGACGCCCGTGCCGAGCGCCGCGCCAAGCGCATCGCCAAGAACCTGACCAGCTTCGCCCGGCAGCACGGGGGCAGCGCGGACGCGGTCGTCGAGTACGTCGGCTCCGTCGCCACCCGGATCGTCGTGGTGGGCGCGGACGGCGCCTGGGGCGACCAGGTGGCCCCCAGCTACGCCGTCGGGCGCCGCGCTGCGGAGCTGGCCGGGCTGACCCTGCACGACGACTTCGAGGGCGAGCTGGGCCTCAGGGTGAAGACCGGCCCGTACGAGTGGAAGCGGATGGCCGGCATCCAGATCTGAGCCCGCGCACCGCGAACGGCCCGGTTCCCCCACGCGGGGGAACCGGGCCGTCGCCGTGCGCACAGGTGGAGCCTTGGGGCTGGGCCGGGGCTCGTTACGGAGAGCATCGCCACAGGAGAAGGGGCGGACTATCACTCTCTGGTGATATTCTGCTTCCAAAGAGTGATGATCAGATTCCTGCCCAGTGCGCCAGGTTCGTGAGGGTGTCCGGCATCGAGCGGCGAGCCGAGACGAGCCCGGCGACTGTCTCGCGCACCATCGGGTGGTAGCGCATCTGTTGCGGCGCCAGCTCCCTTGCGAGCTGCAACGACTTCAACGACGCCTCCAAGCGCCCGATCCACAGCTGCGCCCGCGCTACCTCCGCGATGTGTGCTGAGGCCCGCGAGGCGGGCCACTCTGCGGGGATCCGGACCTGATCGGCGGCTCGGACGGCTTCCGCATACCGGTACTGCTCGGCCAGAGTCGCCACTTGGTGCACGGCGACGTTCACCGGTCCGAACGACAGCCAGTGCACTCGCGTGGCCTCGCCGGTGACCTCGGCGATCCGCGTCGCGTCCGCGATGTGCTCGGCTGCCGTGTCGCCGTCTCCGGATCGCGCGGCCAACATGGCGGCGCCGAGGTGCAGTTGCCCCACCGCCACGTCCCGGATCCGGCTGTCGGCGGAGTGTTCGAGGGTGCCCATGCCGACCCCGACGAGTCGTTTCCCGATGTCGTACTGGCCTGCTCGAAGGTAGATCAGTGATCGCAGATACTGGCGAACTCCGGCGACCACCGGATCGGACGCGCGCTCGGCCGCCCATGCCATGCGGTCCAGAGCCACGACACTGAGATCGCTGTAGCCCAACTTCGTGGTGACGTCGTAGGCCGTGCGGTACGTGCTCGCCAGCACCTGCCACGCCTTCTCGGAGGGGGCCAAGTGCGCGGCCGTTGTGGCCTCGATCATCAGAGCCGGTAGGGCCCGGGCGGCGTCCTTGATGCGGGTCTCGCGGATCCGGGCGCACAACTGCTCCGACTCGGAGTGCAGTTCGCCCGTCGGGCGGGGGGCGATCTCGGGATCGACGCCGAGGTCGTACAGATCGAGTGCTTCGCGGATCGGCTGGATCAGCACATCGAGTTCGTCCTGCTGCAACTCGGTCATGTACGGCTGGCCGGTGAGGTCGACGGTCTGGACGAACAGCGCCCGGGCGACAGCGGCGATCACGGTGGGTGTGGCCGGTTTGGCCCCCTGTTCGACCTTGGTCAGCATGCTGTACGAGATGTGGGCGCGAGCCGCGAGTTCCCGCTGGGTCAGATGGCGGAGCTTGCGGTACTGGGCGATGCGCTCGCCCGTGTGCTCGGAGGTGTGCCTGGGCATACTGGTTCTCCGTTCGTAGCAGCCGATGGGACGATACTCGCCGAAGGTGGCGGGATGTGTTCCCGTGAACAGGAGTTCAGGTTTGACCGGGCAGCATGAGCCGTTCCTCTACGTCATCGTCTGCGCCTCGGGAGTCGCTGACGGCGTGGGCGAACTCATCACCGCCGCCCACGCCGAGGGGTGGAGGGCCGGGGTGATCGCCACTCCCAACGCGCTCGGCTTCCTCGATCAGGAAGCCATCGAGGCCGAGACCGGCTATCCCGTCCGCTCGGCCTGGCGTACGCCCAGCAGTACTCGGCCGATGCCGGAGCCCGATGCCGTCGCGGTCGTCTCCGCCACGTTCAACACCATCAACAAGTGGGCTCTCGGGATCGCTGACACACTCGCGCTCGGCATCCTCTGCGAGACGTACGGCCTGGGCGTTCCCGTTGTCGTCCAGCCCTACGTCAACTCTGCCCTGGCAGCTCACCCGGCCTATTCGGAGAGCCTGGCCCGACTGCGCTCGATGGGCGTCCTGGTCGGCGACTCCGTCCCCCACCGGCCCAAGTCCGGCGGAGCGCGCGACGAGTACAGCTGGACCCATGTCCTCGACGTGCTTCGCCCCATCCTCGGCAGCCTTTCGAAGCCGGCCACGTGATGCGCGGTACGGCGGGGCGAGATCCCCGCGAACCGGGGACGCCGCCGCTCCACTCGGTGTCCGTCGCGGGGGTGGTGGTGCGCGAGGACGGCCGGGTGCTGGCGATCCGCCGGGCTGACAACGGGACCTGGGAGCCGCCGGGTGGCGTGCTGGAGCTGTACGAGGCCGTCGAGGACGGCGTGCGCCGCGAGGTCTACGAGGAGACCGGGATCAAGGTCGGAGTGGAGCGGCTGACCGGCGTCTACAAGAACCTGCGCCGGGGGATCGTCGCCCTTGTCTTCCGCTGCCGACCGGAGGCCGGAGAGACGCGGGTGTCGGATGAGGCGGTTGAAGTCGACTGGCTCACACCGGCCGAGGTCTCCGATCGCATGGCCGAGGTCTACGCCGTACGCGTCCTGGACGCGCTGCGGGAGGACACGGCACCGAGACTCCGCCCCCTCCCCGCCCGGCGCCTCCGGTCAGGGCGAGGGCCCCCATCCTCCTCGGATGGGGGCCCTCGCCGATGGTCATCAGACGGTGGCGGTCTCGGGTGTCCGTGGGGCCGGGGCGTCGACGGGGGCTTCTTCGACCGCGCGGGTGCGCAGGGCGAGGGGGACGCGCAGGGCGGCGATCCAGGTCAGCGCGGCCAGGAGCATGTGGAGGCCGACCATCAGCTCGGGGGCGTCGGTGAAGTACTGGATGAAGCCCAGGACGCCCTGGAGGAGGAGGACGGCGAGCAGCTCCTTGGCGCGGGCCTTGGCCGCCGGCGGGGCCTTGACGGCGGCGAAGACGAAGATCACCGCGATGGCCAGGCCGACCGAGACGAACGCGAAGTCGGCGTGGAACTGGGCCAACCTGTCGTAGTCGATCGGGATGCGCGGGACGATCTTGTTGTCCTTGGGCGTGCCGGGGTGGTGGCCGGCGCCGGTCACCAGGGTGCCGGCGGCGACGAGCAGGCCGACCACGGTGACCAGGACGTACGAGAGCTGGTGGATGGGGCGGGCCACGGAGAGTACCGGCGGGCCGTCGCCCTCCTTGCTGCGCTCCCACATCAGCAGCGCGACCCAGACCAGGGCCATCGCGGCGATCATGTGCAGCGCCACGGTGTACGGGTTGAGGCCGGTCAGCACGGTGATGCCGCCGAGCACGGCGTTGCTCATCACCAGCCAGAACTGCGCCCACCCGAGCTTGGTCATGCTGCGCCGCCACGGACGGTGACAGCGGGCGGCCAGGATCGCCCAGCCGACGGCGGCGCTCAGCACGTAGGTGAGCATCCGGTTGGTGAACTCGACGATGCCGTGGAAGCCCATCTCGGCGGTGGGCGTCAGGCTCTCGTCGGTGCAGCGGGGCCAGGTCGTACAGCCGAGGCCGGAGGCCGTGAGCCGGACGGCGCCGCCGGTGACGACGATCACCACGCTCATCACGAGCGCGGCGAACGCGGCGCGTCGGACCATCGCGGCGGAGGGCTGCCAGCGCTCGGCGAGCAGGGAGAAGGGGTTAGGCACGGGGTCAATCGTAGGCGGCCTTACAGGCGATCTTGGGGCGGGGCGCGGCGTCACGGGCGGGGCGCGGGGGGTGCGGCGGGGAGGGCGTGGAGGTACTGGCGGGTAGCGCGGAGGGGTACGGCGGGGTGGCGTGGAGGTGTCCGGAAGGGCGGTGATCACGACACGCGGAGGGGAGACACGCGGACAAAGCGGGGTGCTTCGGTCAAGATCTGCATTGGTCTTGACCATTCACCCGTTTGGCGGAAAGAGTGCGGCTTGGTCCATACCTTCTTCGGGCCTCTCCCACACTTCCCGCACACACGCGGAGATCCTGCACATGCGCATACCCATTTCCGCCGCCGCGCTCGCCGTCGGCGGCTCGCTCGCACTGGCCGGCCTGATCGCCCCCGCCGCCCACGCCGCCGACCCCGGCCAGGAGTGCCGCGGCCTCGGGGTCGCCACCCTCTACGGCGAGTTCATCGAGGGCGACGACACCCACACTCCCGACGCCGAGGGCGCGGTCGCGGTCGGCGGCAACGCCGACTTCACCGGCGGCTTCTCGGTCGGCCAGGAGCTGACCGCGGCCCAGGTCGACGCGCTGCCCGGCAAGAACGCCCTGGTCGTGGCCGGCAAGATCACCGGCCACAACACCCAGACGATGAAGGGCAACGGCGTCTACGGCTCGAAGGCCGACGGCGCGGTGATCCAGGCCCACCAGGGCACCATCGCCCAGGGCGCCTCGCCGATCGACTTCAAGACCGAGTTCGCCAAGCTGCGCGCCGCCTCCACCGGGCTGGCCGCCGTGCCGCAGACGGCCGGCGCCACCGTCCAGGCCGAGGGCGGCAAGCTGACGCTCACCGGCACGGACGGCAAGTACAACAGCTTCACCATCGACGCCGCGAAGCTCCAGGGCGCCAAGGACGTGTTCATCCGGGTTCCGCTCGGCTCGGTGACGGTCGTCAACGTGACCGGCGGCTCCTACGACATGGCGGCGGCCGGGACCACCGGCTTCCACCTGTGGGACGAGGGCAAGAAGTCCTTCCTGCTGGACGACAAGCTGCAGAGCGCCTCGGGCGGTGCGGTCCGCGCCAAGCTGCTGTGGAACCTCCCGACCGCCACCAAGGTGGTCAAGAACAGCGCGGCCGCCTGGCCCGGCTCGGTGCTCGCGCCGAACGCCGCCTTCGACCTCGGCAGCGCCGGCCCGGTCAACGGCTCGGTGATCGCCGCCTCGCTGACCGGCAAGGGCGGCGCGGAGACGCACCACTACCCGTTCACCGGC
This sequence comes from Kitasatospora sp. NPDC056651, assembly GCF_042792155.1. Lineage (NCBI taxonomy): Bacteria > Bacillati > Actinomycetota > Actinomycetes > Kitasatosporales > Streptomycetaceae > Kitasatospora > Kitasatospora sp. NPDC056651. The sequence continues at coordinate 29,313 of NZ_JBHTWX010000069.1, forward strand.
TGCCTGCCGACCACCGGCCCGACGCCGTCCGGCCCGGCGACGGTGCCGCCGACCGGGCCGGGCGGTTCGCCGTCGGCCACGCCGAGCGGGCCGACCGCCCCGAGCGGTTCGGCCAGCCCCTCGGGCAGCCCGTCCGCCCCGGCGAGCGGCACGCCCAGCCCGAGCGGTTCGGCCAGCCCGTCGGCCGGTGCGACGAACGCTCCGTCGGCCTCGGGCAGCCCGTCGGCCCAGCCGGACGGGGGCGGCAACCTGGCGCACACCGGCTCCGGTCCGGTGCTGCCGCTGGCGATCGGTGGCGCGGTCGTGATCGCGGCCGGCGGTGCGATCGTGGTGGCGGCCCGGCGCAAGGCGGCCAAGAAGGCCTGAACCGTTCGGGTCGATCGACGTGAGTTCGTCGACTGACCGAAACAGCGCCCTCGGTGACTGAAGTCGATCACCGGGGGCGCTGTTCTGTCGTGAAAGTGGCCGAGTTCATTGAGCTTTGACGAATCCGTGTTCTGCGAGGTGGCAGCTGTGGTGGGCTGGTCATGCACATCGGAAGACGGACGGACAGTCGAAATCCGGTCGTACGGCGGGGTGTGGCGGGGTGCGGAAGTGCCGGTAGAGTCCCCCGGACAGTCGTAGCGGGCCACCGCGAACCACTCAACACGCCTGCTGCACAAGACCGTTCGGAGGGGAACAAGGTAATGGTGCGACAGCAGCGGCACTTTGCGATCGGCGCTACGGCACTCGCCGGAACGGCTGCGGCCGGTTTTCTACTGCCCTTGGCGCTTGCGACCAACGCCTCGGCGCACGTGCCGACCTGGTCGGTGACCTGCGACAAGGTCGTGGTCGACCTGACCAAGTACAGCGGCAACGAGACCGTGAAGAACACCGTCAGCCTGACCATCGACGGCGAGAAGGTCCTGGACGGCAAGATCTTTCCCGCGGAGTACCACGGCACCTTCCCGGTGAAGGACCACGACGCCCCCATCAAGGCGACCCTGGTGGTCTCCACCACGGAGAACCCGAACGAGAAGGGGTGGAACATCAACGAGACCAAGACCATCGATCCGTGCCACACCCCGACTCCGACGCCCACCCCCACCCCGACTCCCACGCCGACGCCGTCGGCCACCCCGACGCCGACGCCCACCCCGACCCTGACTCCGTCGGCCACCCCGACGCCGACCCCGCCCCCGTCGGCCACGCCCGCCCCGAGCAAGACCCCCGCCCCGGCGCCCAGCCCCAGCGCTCCGGCGCTCGCCCAGACCGGTAGCAGCGACGCGACCCCGATGATCGCGGCGGCCGGCGGCGGCGTGCTGCTGGTCGGCGGCGCGCTCGTCCTGCTCGCCCGCAAGCGCCGCGGCGGCAGCGAGAGCTGACGGTCCGTGAGGTGGAAGCGCGACGCCCCCCGGCCTCATGTGGCCGGGGGGCGTCGTGTCGTCGCGGAGGGCTACTCCCAGCGGAAGAAGCGGGCCGCCGCGGCCAGACCGAGCACCGACCAGCCGGCCAGGATGCCGAGGTCCGCCCACGGCACCCCGGCGCCGGCCTGGAGCACCGACCGCAGGCCGTCCGAGAGCGCCGAGATCGGCAGCAGCTCCAGCACCGACCGCACGGCCGAGGGGAACTTGCCCAGCGGCACGATCACCCCGCCGGCGAGCAGCAGCAGGATGAACACCAGGTTGGCGCCGGCCAGGGTGGCCTCGGCCTTCAGGGTGCCGGCCATCAGCAGGCCGAGCCCGGAGAAGGCGGCGGTGCCGAGGACCAGCAGCGCGGCGACGGTCAGCGGGTCGCCGTGCGGGGACCAGCCGAGGGCCAGCGCGATCACCGACAGCAGCGCGACCTGGAGCGCCTCCGTCACCAGGACGCATCCGGTCTTGGCGGTCAGCAGCGCCCAGCGCGGCAGCGGGCTGGCGCCGAGCCGCTTCAGCACGCCGTAGCGGCGCTCGAAGCCGGTGGCGATGGCCTGGCCGGTGAAGGCGGTGGACATCACGGCCAGCGCGAGCAGGCCGGGGGCCAGGAAGTCGACCCGCTTGCCCGGGCCCTCGACCGCGACGATGTCCACGGCGGAGAACAGCACCAGCAGCACGGTCGGGATGACCACGGTGAGCAGCAGCTGCTCGCCGTTGCGCAGCAGCATCCGGGTCTCGAACGCGGTCTGGGCGAGCAGCATCCGGCCGACCGGCGCGGCGCCGGGCCTGGGGGAGTAGTCCGTAGTGCTCATGAGCGGAGCTCCCGTCCGGTCAGGTCGAGGAAGACGTCCTCCAGGCTGCGCCGCTGGACGGACAGCCGTTCGGGCAGGATGCCGGAGGCCGCGCACCAGCCGGTGACGGTGGCCACCAGCCGGGGGTCGACGGGCGCCTCGACGCGGTAGCTGCCGGGGGCGGTCTCGGTGGCGGCGGCGCCCTCGGGCAGTTCCTTGAGCAGCGCGCCGAGGTCGAGGCCGGGCGGGCCGTCGAAGCGCAGCGCGCTCTCGGCGCCGTCGCGGCACAGCTCCTCGGTGGTGCCGTCGGCGATCACCTTCCCGCGGTCGACGATGGCGACCCGGTCGGCGAGCTGCTCGGCCTCGTCCATGTGGTGGGTGGTGACGACCACGGTGGCGCCGTCCCGGCGCAGGTCGCGCACCAGCTCCCAGGTGGCCCGGCGGGCCTGCGGGTCGAGGCCGGCGGTGGGCTCGTCCAGGAAGACCAGCTCGGGGCGGCCGACCACGGCCATCGCCAGGGCGAGCCGCTGCTGCTGGCCGCCGGACAGCCGCCGGTAGGTGGTGCGGCCGCAGGAGCCGAGGCCGAGGCGCTCGACCAGGGCGTCCACGTCCAGCGGGTGGGCGTGCAGCTTGGCGGTGTGCCGCAGCATCTCGACGGCGCGCGCGCCCGCGTACACGCCGCCGGACTGCAGCATGACGCCGATCCGGGGCCGCAGCGCGGCGCTCTGGGCGACCGGGTCGAGGCCGAGGACGCGGACGGTGCCGGCGTCGGGGCGGCGGTAGCCCTCGCAGGTCTCGATGGTGGTGGTCTTGCCGGCGCCGTTGGGGCCGAGTACGGCGGTGATCGCGCCCGCCGGGATGGTGAGGTCGAGGCCGTCCACGGCCGACTTGCCGCCGTAGCGTTTGACCAGCCCGGCGATCTGGACCGCGGGTTCGGAGTGCATACCGGCGAGTGTAAGAGGCTCCCGACGTACGGCCCCTCGGGCGGGGGGTGGCGGCGGCCCGGTGATCGTTTTCCCAGGCCAGGTAAGGCTTGCCTGCGTGACAGATGACACCGATGAGGCGAAGGTCACGGGTTGTCCCGGCGGAAGTAATTACGCAACACTGGTGTTGTGAAAAACATGCGCGAGCACGCCCAGAGGCAGGAGGCCGAGCCGGCCTCCTCCTGCGACGTGCCCGTGACGGCGGCCGAGGTGCTGCTGGACGGCCACCGCGCCACCCGGGACCGGGTCGCCCGGTCGATCCTGGACCACGGCCCCTCCTCCGCCGCCGACCTGGCGAGCCGGCTCGGCCTCACCGCCGCCGCCGTGCGCCGCCACCTCGACGGGCTGGTCGCCACCGGTCTGGTCGAGTCCCGCGAGCAGCGGGTCTACGGCAGCCGCGGCCGGGGCCGTCCGGCCAGGGTCTTCGGCCTCACCGACGCCGGCCGGGACGCCTTCTACCAGGCGTACGACCAGCTCGCGGCCGACGCGCTGCGGTGGATCGCGGACTCGGTGGGCGGCGGCAAGGCGGGCGAGGAGGCGGTCGCCGCGTTCGCCCGCGCCCGTTTCGGCAAGCAGGCCGAGAAGTACCTGGAGGCCCTGCGGCTGGCGGCGGCCGGGGAGCGCCCCGAAGCGCTCGCCCAGGCGCTGAGCGCGGACGGGTACGCTGCCACGGTGCGGCGTGTCCCGTCGGCCGCGGCCCAGGCCCCGGCGGGCGCCCAGCTCTGCCAGCACCACTGCCCGGTCGCGCACATCGCCGAGCAGTTCCCGCAGCTCTGCGAGGCGGAGACCGAGGTCTTCTCCCGGCTTCTGGGCACCCATGTGCAACGGCTGGCCACGATCGCCCACGGCGACGGGGTCTGCACCACCTATGTGCCGGCATCCGGTGCCGCATCGTCGTCCGCCCGGCGCCCTTCGGGCCGTGGCTCCGATGCGCTGCCGACTGCCGGTACGTCCACCGAAGATTCTGCGTCCGCGCGTTAGGAAGCTCGCATGACTGACACCGTTTCGCACCCGGAGCTCGAAGGCCTGGGCAACTATGAGTACGGCTGGGCCGACCCGGACACCGCCGGTGCCACGGCCAAGCGCGGGCTCAGCGAGGAGGTCGTCCGCGACATCTCCGCGAAGAAGAACGAGTCCGAGTGGATGCTGAACCTCCGGCTCAAGGGCCTGAAGCTGTTCGGCAAGAAGCCCATGCCGACCTGGGGCTCCGACCTCACCGGCATCGACTTCGACAACATCAAGTACTTCGTCCGCTCCACCGAGAAGCAGGCCGAGTCCTGGGAGGACCTGCCGGCGGACATCAAGGCCACCTACGACAGGCTCGGCATCCCGGAGGCGGAGAAGCAGCGCCTGGTCGCCGGTGTCGCCGCCCAGTACGAGTCCGAGGTCGTCTACCACCAGATCCGCGAGGACCTGGAGGAGCAGGGTGTCCTCTTCCTGGACACGGACACCGCGCTGAAGGAGCACCCGGAGCTCTTCAAGGAGTACTTCGGCACCGTGATCCCGGCCGGCGACAACAAGTTCGCCGCGCTGAACACCGCGGTGTGGTCCGGCGGATCGTTCATCTACGTGCCGAAGGGCGTGCACGTGGACATCCCGCTCCAGGCCTACTTCCGGATCAACACCGAGAACATGGGCCAGTTCGAGCGGACGCTGATCATCGTCGACGAGGACGCCTACGTCCACTACGTCGAGGGCTGCACCGCGCCGATCTACTCCTCCGACTCGCTGCACTCGGCGGTCGTGGAGATCATCGTCAAGAAGGGCGGCCGCTGCCGCTACACGACCATCCAGAACTGGTCGAACAACGTCTACAACCTGGTCACCAAGCGCGCCGTGGCGTACGAGGGCGCGACCATGGAGTGGGTCGACGGCAACATCGGCTCCAAGGTCACCATGAAGTACCCGGCCGTCTACCTGATGGGCGAGCACGCCAAGGGCGAGACCCTGTCGATCGCCTTCGCGGGCGAGGGCCAGCACCAGGACGCCGGCGCCAAGATGGTGCACATGGCGCCGAACACCTCGTCCAACATCGTCTCCAAGTCGGTGGCGCGCGGCGGCGGCCGGACCTCCTACCGCGGTCTGATCGAGATCGGCGAGGGCTCCAAGGGCGCCAAGTCCAACGTGCTGTGCGACGCGCTGCTGGTCGACACGATCTCCCGCTCGGACACCTACCCGTACGTGGACGTCCGCGAGGACGACGTGTCCATGGGCCACGAGGCGACGGTCTCCAAGGTCAGCGAGGACCAGCTGTTCTACCTGATGAGCCGCGGCCTGACCGAGTTCGAGGCGATGGCGATGATCGTCCGCGGCTTCGTCGAGCCGATCGCGCGCGAGCTGCCGATGGAGTACGCGCTGGAGCTCAACCGGCTGATCGAGCTGCAGATGGAGGGCGCGGTCGGCTGACGTCCGGCCGTAGACCGCCCACCGACTTTTCGAGTTTTCGAGGAAGAGAGCACCACGACAGCCATGGCTGACGTCAACACCCCCACCGGCTCCACCACCGCCGGTTCGATCGAGGTCGGCACCGCCGGCGCGGGCGCGCAGCTCGCCGGCCCCGGCACCGGCCGCACCACGGTCCAGCAGCCGATCGACGCGCGCGTCGCGGTCAAGCCGTCCTTCGACGTGAACGACTTCCCGGTGCCCACCGGCCGCGAGGAGGACTGGCGGTTCACCCCGATGCACCGCCTCGGCGGGCTGCACGACGGCACCGCCGCCGACGCGCCCCGCGGTGAGGACAAGGTCGAGTTCGTCCTGCCGGACGGCGTCACCGCCGAGACCGTCGGCCGTGACGACGCCCGCCTGGGCAAGGCCGGCACGCCGGTGGACCGGGTCGCCGCGCAGGCGTTCAGCGCCTTCGACCAGGCCCTGGTCGTCACCGTCCCCAAGGACGCGGTGCTGACCGAGCCGGTCAAGATCGACGTGCGCGCCGAGGGCGGGGTCCGCTTCGCCCACGTGGTGATCGACGTCAAGCCGTTCGCCGAGGCCGTCGTGGTGCTCAACCACGAGGGCACCGGCACCCGGGCCGCCAACGTCGAGCTGCTGGTCGGCGACGGTGCCAAGCTCACCTTCGTCACCGTGCAGGACTGGGACCGCGACGCCGTCCACGTCGCCCAGCAGAACGCGCTGGTCGGCCGGGACGCCTCGTTCAAGTCCGTGGCCGTCACCTTCGGCGGCGACCTGGTCCGGCTGCACCCGCGGGTCAACTACGCGGGCCCCGGCGGCGAGGCCGAGCTGTTCGGCCTCTACTTCGCCGACGCCGGCCAGCACCTGGAGCACCGCCTGGTCGTCGACCACGACACGCCGCACTGCCGGTCGAACGTGGCGTACAAGGGCGCGCTCCAGGGCCAGGACGCCCACGCCGTCTGGGTCGGCGACGTACTGATCCGCGCCGCCGCGGTCGGCACCGACACCTACGAGCTCAACCGGAACCTGGTGCTCACCGACGGCGCCCGGGTCGACTCGATCCCGAACCTGGAGATCGAGACCGGCGAGATCGTCGGCGCCGGCCACGCCTCGGCGACCGGCCGCTTCGACGACGAGCAGCTGTTCTACCTCCAGGCCCGCGGCATCCCGGCCGACGAGGCCCGCCGCCTGGTGGTGCGCGGCTTCTTCGCCGAGCTGCTCCAGCAGATCGGCGTGGCCGAGGTCCAGGACCAGCTCATGGAGAAGATCGACGCCGAGCTGGAATCGGCGGTCTGAACGCGATGACCTTCCTCCGTGCCTGCGCGCTGAGCGACCTCCAGGAGGACGTTCCCAAGCGCGTGGACCTCAACGGCGTGCCGGTCTCCGTCGTCCGCACCGACGAGGGGGTGTTCGCGATCAACGACACCTGCTCGCACGCGAACGTCTCGCTCTCCGAGGGCGAGGTCGAGGACTGCATGATCGAGTGCTGGCTGCACGGCTCCAGCTTCGACCTGCGCACCGGCAAGCCCTCCGGCCTGCCCGCCACCAAGCCGGTCGCTGTCTACCCCGTAAAGATCGAAGGGGACGATGTGCTCGTCTCCGTCAACCAGGAGTCCTGAGTACACATGGCAACCCTTGAAATCCGCGACCTGCACGTCTCCGTGGACGCCGAGAACGGCCCGCGCGAGATCCTGAAGGGCGTGGACCTCACCGTCAAGCAGGGCGAGACCCACGCCATCATGGGCCCGAACGGCTCCGGCAAGTCCACCCTGGCCTACTCGCTGGCCGGCCACCCCAAGTACACCGTCACCGGCGGCTCGGTGCTGCTGGACGGCGAGGACGTCCTGGAGATGTCCGTCGACGAGCGCGCCAAGGCCGGCGTCTTCCTGGCCATGCAGTACCCGGTCGAGGTCCCCGGCGTCTCGGTCAGCAACTTCCTGCGCACCGCCGCCACCGCCGTCCGCGGCGAGGCCCCGAAGCTGCGGCTGTGGGTGAAGGAGGTCAAGGAGGCGATGGCCGCCCTCCAGATGGACCCGGCCTTCGCCGAGCGCAACGTCAACGAGGGTTTCTCCGGCGGCGAGAAGAAGCGCCACGAGATCCTCCAGCTGGAGCTGCTCAAGCCGAAGATCGCGATCCTCGACGAGACCGACTCCGGCCTGGACGTCGACGCGCTGCGGATCGTCTCCGAGGGCATCAACCGGGTCCGCTCGACCGGTGAGGTCGGCACCCTGCTGGTCACCCACTACACCCGCATCCTGCGGTACATCAAGCCCGACCACGTCCACGTCTTCGCGGGCGGCCGCATCGTCGAGTCCGGCGGTGCCGAGCTGGCCGACAAGCTGGAGAACGAGGGCTACGAGGCGTATGTGAAGGGGGGCGCGTCCGCGTGACGCATGCCTTTACCGGACTGCTCGACACCGACGCGATCCGCAAGGACTTCCCGATCCTCCAGCGGGTGCTGCACGACGAGAAGCCCCTGGTCTACCTGGACAACGCGGCGACCTCGCAGAAGCCGCGCCAGGTGCTGGAGGCGCTGAACGCCTACTACGAGCGGCACAACGCCAACGTCCACCGCGGCGTGCACGTGCTCGCCGAGGAGGCCACCGCGCTGTACGAGGGCGCCCGGGACAAGGTCGCGGCCTTCGTCAACGCGCCGAGCCGCAACGAGGTGATCTTCACCAAGAACGCCTCCGAGTCGCTCAACCTCGTCGCCAACATGCTCGGCTGGGCCGACGAGCCGTACCGGGTGGACGCCGACTCCGAGATCGTCATCACGGAGATGGAGCACCACTCCAACATCGTCCCGTGGCAGCTGCTGTCGCAGCGCACCGGTGCGAAGCTCAAGTGGTTCGGGCTGACCGACGAGGGCCGGCTCGACCTGTCGAACATCGACGAGCTGATCACCGAGAAGACCAAGGTGGTCTCCTTCACCCTGGTCTCCAACCTGCTGGGCACGGTCAACCCGGTCGAGACGATCGTCCGCAAGGCCCAGTCGGTCGGCGCGCTGGTCGTCATCGACGCCTCGCAGGCCGCGCCGCACATGGTGCTGGACGTGCAGGCGCTGGAGGCCGACTTCGTCGCCTTCACCGGCCACAAGATGCTGGCCCCGACCGGCATCGGCGTGCTCTGGGGCCGTCACGAGCTGCTGGAGGACCTCCCGCCGTTCCTCGGCGGCGGCGAGATGATCGAGACCGTCACCATGGGCTCGTCCACCTACGCCCCGGCGCCGCACAAGTTCGAGGCCGGCACCCCGCCGATCGCCCAGGCGGTCGGGCTCGGCGCGGCCATCGACTACCTCCAGGGCATCGGCATGGAGAAGATCGCGGCGCACGAGCACGCGATCACCGAGTACGCGGTCGAGCGGCTGCTGGAGGTCCCGGACCTGCGGATCATCGGCCCGCGCACGGCCGTGGACCGCGGCGCCGCGATCTCCTTCACCCTCGGCGACATCCACCCGCACGACGTGGGCCAGGTGCTGGACGAGCAGGGCATCGCCGTGCGCGTCGGCCACCACTGCGCGCGGCCCGTCTGCCTGCGGTACGGAATTCCGGCGACCACGCGGGCGTCGTTCTACCTGTACTCGACGCCGGGCGAGGTCGACGCGCTGATCGACGGCCTGCACCACGTCCGGAACTTCTTCGGCTGACGGGCAGGATGAGATGAAGCTCGACTCGATGTACCAGGACATCATCCTGGACCACTACCGCAACCCCCACGGCAAGGGGCTGCGGGACGGCGACGCCGAGGTGCACCACGTCAACCCGACGTGCGGCGACGAGATCACCCTGCGGGTGAAGCTCGACGGCGCGACCGTCACCGACGTCTCGTACGAGTCGCAGGGCTGCTCGATCAGCCAGGCGAGCGCCTCGGTGCTCAACGACCTGGTCGTCGGCAAGACGGTGGGCGAGGCGCAGGCCGTCCAGGAGGCCTTCCTGGAGCTGATGCAGAGCAAGGGCCAGGGCGAGGGCGACGAGGAGGTGCTGGAGGACGCGGTCGCGTTCGCCGGCGTCTCCAAGTACCCGGCCCGGGTCAAGTGCGCGCTGCTCAGCTGGATGGCCTGGAAGGACGCCACCGCCCAGGCGCTCGCCCAGAACCCCGCCGTGAACGACTGAACCCGCAGAGGAGGACAAGACCATGAGTGACGAGAGCACCACCACCGCCGCCGGCACCGAGGCCCCCGCTGCGGAGGAGCAGCAGCCCGGCCTCATCACCGGCACCACCGCCGGCACCGTCTCGGTCGAGGACCTGACCGAGGCCCTGATGGACGTCGTCGACCCCGAACTGGGCATCGACGTCGTCAACCTGGGCCTGATCTACGGCATCCACATCGACGAGTCCGATGTGGCCACCATCGACATGACGCTCACCTCGGCGGCCTGCCCGCTGACCGACGTCATCGAGGACCAGGCCAAGACCGCCACCGACGGCCTGGTGCAGGACCTGCGCATCAACTGGGTCTGGATGCCGCCGTGGGGCCCCGACAAGATCACCGACGACGGCCGCGAGCAGCTCCGCGCGCTCGGCTTCAACGTCTGAGATCCGTCGCACTGACGACGCCGCTGCCCGGGACCACTTCGGTAGTCCCGGGCAGCGGCGTTTGCTTGTTCCGCTTCGCCGACCGCCGGGTGAACACGCGCGCGCCGGCCGCTCCGTTGAACAGGTCCGCCGCCGTTCCCCACCATCCACCCCCCACCCGCCTGTCGGCGGGTGCCCGCCCCCGCCCCCGCCGGAGCGAGAGGGCCGGTCCTGCCGGTCCGGCCCTTCTCCAGCCGCCAAGGGGCGAGGTCCTAAGCGCTCCCAGGCTGCCCGCGAACGACTCTGTTCAGAAGGCTACTTCGTGGCGATCACATAGACGCTGGCCCAACGCCGCTTCGGGTTGGCCATCACGGGATCGAAGGTCCACGGCTTGACATTCTTGAAGCCCGTCTCGGTGAAGAGTTGGGTGAGCTTCTCGTGGTCGTACGCCCAGTAGTGGGGGTTGTAGGTCGGGTCGTCGTCCTGGTCGCGGAAGACGTAGTTGATGAGGTCGAGGTAGGTGTTCATGTCGCCTCGGCACTGCCGCTTGGCGTACCACCGATCGATCATCTCGGCGGCCTGGTCCGGCGGTGCTGGGTACTGGTTCAGAACGAAGGCGGCGTCGGGGACGCCGGTGATGAGCTGGCCGCCAGGCATGAGGGCGCGGTGGGCCTCGCGGGCATAGGACTTGACGGAGCGCGGGTAGTCGATGTGCTCCAGGAAGTGTTCGGAGAAGATCGTCTCGGCGCTGGCGTCGGCGAGCGGGATGCCCTCGCGCACGTCCCACAGGAGGTCGGCCGGCGGGACGATGTCGATGTTGAAGAAGCCGTCGACGCGGTGTCCGCCGCCGCCGATCTGGACCTTGGCGGGGCCGGGCCTGAGGACGCCGTCGGGCAGGGCGGCGACGCTGGCCCGGTGGTGGCGGTGCAGTTGGACTTCCTTGACGGTCGCCCGGAGGGTGCGGGCGAGGCCGTGCGTGGTCGCGGGTGAGTCGAGGGCCTGGTCGAGTTGGGCGAGGAGGGCGGTGATCTGCCGGTCGTGCGGGCTCATCGAGGGTCTCGCTTCTTGGGGCGCCTGGGTGGTGGTCAGGTGGTTCGGAAGCTGAGCTGGTCGAGCTTCCACAGGCCCAGCCCGTTGCCGGGGTGGTGCCGGCCGCCGTCCGTGAAGTCGGTGTCGAAGTGCTCGACGGGCTCGGGCAGATGGAACGGCGCCGCCTGAAGGTTGAGCGGGCGCCAGTGGCTGTCCGTGGTGTCGCGGTTCTCGGCTTCGCCGATGTAGGTGGTGGCGAGCAGGTAGGTCGAGCCGCTGGCGGTGACTCGGTCGAGGAACGTGAGCACCTCGTGGTGGGTGAGGTGGACGAGGCAGTCCCGTGCGATGACGAGGTCCGCTGCCGGGATGTCGTCCCTGCACAGGTCGGCCTGCCGGAAGGAGATGCGCTGGCTGCCGTGCCGTTCCTGGTTGAGCTGGACGAGGTCGGGGACGACGTCGAGGCCGACGTAGCCGTCCAGCTGGTCGAACCCGTCGACGTGGCGGATCCAGTTGACGTCGCCGCATCCGGCGTCCGTGACGGTGCGGATCGGGTAGCGCGCGAGAACCGAGGAGAGGGCGGCCCGGACGGCCTCGGTCTGACGGATCTCGGAGCCGGGACCGGAGACCGACTCGGGGGATCCCCAGTGGTTGGTGCGGTAGATCTCGGTGAAGAGCGTCTCGGCGGGTTGGGTGGGTGCCGGCCAGGTAGCGGTGGACGGGGTGGCGGGGCCGTGGGTGGGCATGCGTCTCCTCTGCGATCGTCGTCGAGGGGCGTGGGGCAGCGGTCAGCGGCTGCTGTTGCGCATGAGCGTGTACTTGATGTCGACCAGGCGCGGCGCGATGCTCAGCGCCAGCTGCTCGGTCGGGTGGAGGTGCCCGGCGTCGTCCGGCTCGGCACGCCAGACGCGGTAGTCCAGGTTCGGGTAGGCCGGGTTGATGCCGATCTCGCCCTTGGGCATCGTGCCGTTGAACGGCACGACGATGTCCATGTGGTTCCAGTAGTTCCAGGCTTGCAGGGCCTTGTGCTGGTCGAAGTAGAAGTAGAAGTCGGGGTAGCGGCCGAAGCTGCGGAGTTCGCGGTGGATGAGGTGACCGAGCAGCGGGCCGAGTTGGGTGGCGAGGCTGTCGAACTCCCAGCGCGTGCGGTGCCAGGCTTCGGGCACCTGCCCGCTGGTGAAGAGCCGGGCCGCCACGAGGTAGCTGATCCGCTCGACCATGTACGCGCGGGCGTGGTCAGCGTCGATGGTCGGGTCCACCCGCTGCAGAAGTGCCGCCAGCTGCTGCGGGCGGGGACGGAACCTGGCGAGGTTGAACTTGCCGGCCATGTCCGGGAAGGAGGCGAACAGCATCTCCTTGTAGAGCCAGTTGTTGAACTCCCCGAGGTCGGCCAGCTGCCGGGTCCGTACAGAGGTGGAGTGGAGCATCAGGTACTCGGCGAGAGCCTCGAAGTAGAGGTAGCCGAGGATCGGCAGCCGGGGGATGGCCGCATCCAGCAGCTGGAGGAAGCCCTCCGTGGCCACGGTCGAGCCCTGGTAGACGATGCCGGCGGCCAGGGCCAGGAACGCGGCCGAGTTCTTGATCCGGCCGACGACGGTCTCGCGCAGGTGGTGTCGCTCCGTCTTGCTGAGCAGGTACTCCAGGTCGGTGTAGATCTGCAGGTGGATCGAGCCCAGCCGCAGGTAGTCCACGCCCGCCAATCCGCGGTACGCCTGGGGCGGCGCGGTGATCTCGAAGATCAGCGGCGTGGGTGCGCGTCCGCTCAGGCCGACCTTGGCGAGGGAGGCTGGGGCCTCCTTCGTGAGGACGTAGGCGGCCAGGTTGTGCATGCGGAAGCCGTGCTCGGTCGCTGTGAGCGGAGCGCAGTAGATGCTGCCGACGAGGCATCCGCCGGAGGGGTAGAGCACCCCCTCCTCGCTGATCTCTTCCAGGGCGTGGGTCACGTGGAGCAGGTGCAGCTTGCCGTCGCTGCTGAGGCTGTCGAAGAGCGCGTTCTTGCGGAGCAGGCTGCCATTCGGCGTCTCGTCGGTCAGGCGCTTGTGCCAGGCGGCCGTCTGGGCTGCCAGCGGGCCGGCCTGCCCGGCGTCGGGCAGTAGCGCGGAGTCGAAGAAGGCGTGCGCGTCGGCCCACAGGTCGTAGGTGTTGCAGAGGCCCACGGCTACACCAGTCCCTTCTCGGCGAGTGCGTACAGGACGGCTTCGGCGCTGCTGGCTCCGGCGAGGTGCGCGGTCTCGGAGACGGCGACGAGGTCGAAGGCCACGGGGCGGAGCTGGTCGAAGGCCGACTCACGAACGTGCCGCGCGTCGGGCCACCAGGTGAGCTTCGGGAGGCGGTAGCGGTCGAGCGCGTCGGCGGCCTTGACCAGGTCGCAGATGAGTTCGGATCGGGCGTAGTCGGCCTGGTCGTCCGCGCAGAAGGCGTCGCACGGTACGTCGTGGAGGCGGATGGCGGTCGCAGCCTGGATGATCCGCCGGGGCGTGGCCACCAAGCCGAAGTGGGTCCAGACGGTGTCGGCGTTGGCGGCCAGCCAGATGGCGGCGCGAGCGCCGTGGCCCCGGTCGTCCTGGTCGTGCAGGCGCCGGCAGTCATGGACGGCTGCTGCCAGGACGACTGTGGCGGTCTCGGTGTCGTCCAGCTCGTGGATCTCGGCGAGCAGGGCGGCCAGTGCGGCGGTCCGCATGCTGTGCCTGAGACCGTGGAGCGAGTCGTGGAGGCGAGGCTCCGCCAGCCACGCTGTCGGAAGAGCGGACCGGCTCAGGAGGTGCTTCGAGGCCGGTCGTAGGGGCGGTGGCCAGGCCGCACCGAGGGCGGGCCGGTTGGCCTTGATCCACTCAACGGTTGCCGGGTCCATGTACTGGTGGTGCGGCAGCTGCCTTCGGGCAGCCAGGTCGACCAGACTCGTGGTCGTCGGGGTCGTGCTCATCCGTGCCCACCCCCTTCTGGTGGTCTACCGCGGTGACGCGCTCCTACCGGATCGGCGCGGCCTGTGCCTCGCGGGCCTTGCGCTCCTGCTCGGCGGCCTCGAAGGCGGCGGCGAAGTCGGCCAGCTCCTGCTCGCTCATCAGCGTCACGCCGAGCTCGGCGGCGACGTCGACGATCTGGGCGGACGCCTCGTCGCGGGCGGCGTCCGAGGCGCCGTCTTCGAGCAGCACCTCGAACTCGGCGTGGTAGCCCCATGCCTCGCTCCACTTGAGGGCGATCTCCACACCCTGGAAGTGGAAGTTGTGGCGGAAGTTGAACGCCTCGTGCATCGCGCTCTCGAAGCCGAGCGTGTTGAAGACCTTCACCGCCGCCGGGACGTCCTCGCGGGCGATGGCGAACTCGGTCTCGTGGAAGACCGCGCCCTGGCCGATCCTGCTGCCCTTGAGGGTGATCTTGGCGGTGCCGGCGGCCGTGTTGTCCGTGACCTTCAACAGCTGCTCGGGCAGCACGTAGAAGTAGATGTGCTTGGCGTCGTCGCCCAGGTCCTGGCCGTCCTTCCGCAGGCGGTCCATGAGCTGGTCGTGGGTCTCCTTGTCGAAGCGGGCGCGCATCTCGATCTCGACAGCCACGGTCGTGTCTCCTCGTTTCAGGCATGGCGGATCCAGCCGAACCAAGGCGGGTGGCCCCTGGCTGGTCCGGGTGGGGCGGTATGGAGTTGGTGTTGGAGCCGGGTGGTGCGGCGGGCCGTCACTTCACCTGCCGCACCACCCGAGATGGATCAGCCCAGGTCACCGAAGCGGTCGCGGATCACTCCGGCGTGCAGGTAGTTCGGCAGCGGGACGCCGCCGACCGCCACGCGGGTGGTCGCCGTCTGGTCCTCGGTCTCGCTCGGGAAGCCCTCCAACAGCTGGAGGCACTGCTGCACCCATTCACGGGACTTGGGCCAGTCGCCGGCGTCCCGGAGGCGGACCGCCAGCGCGTAGGCGGTCTCGGTGGCCGCCCAGCGGTCGGCCGCCAGCTCGCGCTGGAAGATCGACTCCAGCTCCTCGGCGGAGGCCAGGCGGGTCTGGTTGGTCATGGTGCCCTCTCAGATCGGACGGTGGTGCCCCGGTGGTGATCAACGCAGCGGCGTCCCAGTGGTGACGCCGCGACCTGCCGTCAGTTGGTGAAGATCTCGGCCAGCGTGCGGTACTCGTGCAGCTCGTCCTTGTCGAACCACAGCTCGACTTCCTGCGCGGCCTCCTCCTTGTTGCCGGAGGCGTGGACCAGGTTGGCCACGGCCTTGCCGACCGCCACGCTGCCCGCGGAGCTCATGTGCGAGAGGTCGCCGCGGATCGTGCCGGCCGGAGCCTGGTTCGGGTAGGTGCTGCCCACGATCTTCCGAACGGTGGCGATGGCGTCGTAGCCCTCCAGTACCAGGGCGATGACGGGCCCCTGCTGCATGAAGGTGGCCGTGAGGTTGTAGACCTCTGCCCCGAGCCGCTCTTCGAGGTCGAAGTAGTGCTTACGGGTGAACTCCTCGTCCATCCACTTCATCTTGACGCCGACGATCTTCAGCGCGGCATCCTCGAAGCGCGAGATGATCCGGCCTCCGAGGCCGCGCACCAGCGCGTCGGGCTTGAGCAGGACGAGTGTGCGCTCGACCTTGTGGACCTGGTCCTCGGTCATCAGTTCCCTTTCGGCTTGCCAGCATTCGGACATGACGAACGATCAGCTCGTCATGAACTGAGGTTACCGGCGCTGGCGAACCACTTTCGGCGCTCCGACCTACCCCCCGAGCGGGTGAACCCTGCGCGGCCCGGTTGTGTTCGATTCGCCGCCCTGGCAACGCGGTGGTCTCGCGGGCATAGTCGCCCAACTCGCTTTCCTGCTCCGGGTACTCACCTAGAATCTCTGGGGGGCGGCGTGTACGTCCTGTTGCTCCCAGGCGCTTCCAGGGCTCAAGTTGCCTAGGCGATCATGGCTTTGAGGTGCTGACCGCAAGTCTTCCGGTGTCCATGCCGCGTAGCGATGAAGCGCCAGTGCAGTCGATGTGCATCTTCGACGCACGCCTCCTGTGCTGCAGCGACCACGACGGAGAGGGAACGGCGTTGGACGTTATCGAGGTCTGGAGCGGTCGTTACGCCTGTCTGCTCCAGTCCGCCCTCCGCCTCACCAACGAGGCTTTCGCCAATCAGCTCGGGATCGCGGTGAGAACGGTGGCCACATGGCACGCCGACTCCTCCGTTGTACCGCGAGCCGAGATGCAGCAGCTCCTCGACGCCGCGCACGAGAGAGCTTCCGACGCGGCTCGTCAGCGCTTCGCCCTCCTGGCAGCGAAAGAACGCGGTGACGGAGCCTCCGTGTCCGGCAAGCCAGCTGCGCAGGCCCTGCGGGTGGCCATCGCGGTTGTCCTCCGGCAGGGCGACGTGCTGCTGGTCTGCCGGCGCGATGACGACGCGTCCGGGATCACCTGGCAGTTCCCT
Source organism: Kitasatospora sp. NPDC056651 (assembly GCF_042792155.1). Classification (NCBI taxonomy): domain Bacteria; kingdom Bacillati; phylum Actinomycetota; class Actinomycetes; order Kitasatosporales; family Streptomycetaceae; genus Kitasatospora; species Kitasatospora sp. NPDC056651. The sequence goes on from NZ_JBHTWX010000069.1 coordinate 45,815, forward strand.
GCTGGGGTGATCAAGCCCGGCGTGAAGCCGGAGACCGCGACGGTCCGGGAGACGCTGGACGAGACCGGGGTTCACTGTGCCGTCCGCGGGAGCCTCGGCAGCCGTGTCCACCCCGTGACGGGCGTGCTGTGCGAGTACTTCCTGTGCGAGTACCTGGCCGGCGAGGCAACCAACAGCGACGCCGTTGAGAACATCGACGTGATGTGGGTTCCTCGAAACTCGGTGGCCCGCTTCATCGACGCCGATACGATCTTCCCACCCATCCTGGCCGCCCTGGAGGAGCAGACGTGACACAGCAGACTGCAGAGGAACGCCCGGGTATTGCCGCCGCGATCGTGGTCCACGAAGGCCGCGTCCTGATGGTGAGGCGACGGGTGAGCGAGGGCCAGCTCTCCTGGCAGTTCCCGGCCGGTGAGATCGAGGCTGGTGAGTCGTCCGAGGAGGCGGCTGTCCGTGAGACGGCGGAGGAGACCGGACTGGGTGTGGCCGCCGTCAAACTCCTGGGCGAGCGGGTGCATCCGAAGACCGGCCGACTGATGTCGTACACGGCCTGTGAGGTTGTCAGCGGCACCGCCGAGGTGGTGGACACGGACGAGCTGGACGCCCTCGCGTGGGTGGCACTCGCCGAGATCCCTGAGTATGTGCCGTACGGGCTCTTCGAGTCGGTGCAGGCGTACTTGGACATCACGCTCACTGCCTGACCTCGTAGTTCTACGGGCGGCCATCCACTGGGGCCGACCGTAGAGCTGGCCGTCACACCGGCGTCGCCGCAGCAGTTTGTTTCGGGATCGGCACCGAGAGGTGGAAGCCCTGCCTAGTACTCCAGTGTGACTTCGTGATCTCGCGATGGAGCCGGGTGGAACGGCAACGGCCACCGCGTGATCATCAAGGGTTGTGTGGACTCATGACGATCATGCGGTGGCCGCGGGTCACAGCATAGACGCAGCCCGCTGGCGGGCGATGTTCGACCAGGCCATGGCCCGGATCGCGGGCCGGTTCCGACGCGTTGAGCCGCGGGCGACCGCTCGTGCCTTCGTGCTCGCCCTGCTGTCCGGCGTCGAGCGGAAGAACTGCTGGCGACTGGCCGAACAGGCCGGCCACGCCCGCCCCGGGCCAATGCAACGGCTGCTGCGAAGCGCCCGCTGGGACGCCGACACGGTCCGCGACGACATCCGCGCCTACGTGCTCGAACACCTCGGCACGGACGACGGCGTGCTGATCGTCGACGAGACCGGCTTCCTGAAGAAGGGCACCGCCTCGGCGGGCGTGCAGCGGCAGTACACCGGGACGGCAGGACGAATCGAGAACACCCAGGTCGGCGTCTTCCTCGCCTACGCCTCCAGCAGAGGACGGGCGTTGATCGACCGCCGCCTCTACCTGCCCGACGCCTCGTGGTGCCAGGACGCCGAGCGCCGAACCCGCGCCGGGGTGCCCGACCAGGCGCAGTTCGCGACCAAGCCCACGCTGGCCGGGCAGATGATCACGGCGGCACTGGACGCCGGGATCGGCTCCTCCTGGGTGACCGGCGACGAGGCCTACGGTCAAGACCCCGGCCTGCGCGCCCTGTTGGAGTCCCGTGAGATCGGCTACGTCCTGGCCGTCGCGTGCAGCACGCGGGTGCGGATCAACCAGGGGCGGACCGCTGCCCGCGCGGATGCCGTGGCCGGCCGTCTGCCCGCCTCGGCCTGGCACCGGCAGAGCGCCGGAGCAGGAGCGAAGGGACCGCGCTACTACGACTGGGCCTGGATCGGGATCGGCACCGACGGTCACCGGCACCTGCTGATCCGCCGCAACCCGCACAGCGGCGAACTCGCCTTCCACCTGTGCTGGTCCCCGAGACGGGTGCCACTGTCCGAGCTGGTCCGGGTGGCCGGGACCAGGTGGTGCGTCGAGGAGTGTTTCCAGGCCGCGAAAGGCCAGGTCGGACTGGACCACTACCAGGTCCGCCACTGGACCGCCTGGCACCGGCACATCACCCTGGCCATGCTCGCGCTGGCCTTCCTGGCAGTCCTCGCCGCCGACGCGACGCCGGCAAGGACCGCGAAGCCGAACCGGCCCGCCCGCAGCACCGACCCGATCGACCTGACCGTCCCCGAGATCCGCCACCTGCTCGGCGCCTTCCTGGTTCCAGCGGCCACGTCCCCACACAGTCTGCTGACCTGGTCAAACTGGCGCAGACACCACCAAGCAACCGCCCGCCGAAGCCACTACCGACGACGCCTTGCCGAGCCCTCAACCGGATAGATCACGAAGTCACACTGGAGTACTAGGCTGAAGCGCCGCTGCCCGGGACTACTTCGGTAGTCCCGGGC
>NZ_JBHTWX010000070.1:0-42604 GCF_042792155.1 Kitasatospora sp. NPDC056651
GTGTCCCCGACCGCGACGGTCGGGGACACCGGGGCCCGCTGGTGCCGAGGACCTGCCTCCTGCTCAGGCGCCGGCGGCGGCCAGGACCTTGTCGGTCGTCACCACCTTGGCGAACCGCATCGCGTGCAGCGTCGTGGCCGTGGCACGGGCGAGTTCGGCGGCGGTGATGGTGGTGCCGTCGGGGCCGGCCATGTCGAAGGAGTGCATGGCGTCGACGGGGAAGATCGCGTCGTAGCCGAGGTTGCCGGCCATCCGGGCGGTCGTCTCGTTGCACACGTTGGTGATGATCCCGGTGACGACCACCTGCCGGGCGCCGCGCTCCTGGAGCCAGGCGTGCAGGTCGGGGGTGCCGTAGAAGGCGCTGTTGACGGTCTTGGTGATGTGCAGGTCGGGCGTGAGGGCCGCGACGAAGTCCTTCAGGGCGTGGCCCGGCGTGCCCTCCTCCAGCGGGCCGACCGGGGTGGCGTGCTGGACGGTGACGATCGGGCGGCCGGTGGACTGCCAGGTGGCGATCAGCTCGGCCATCCGCTGCTCGGCCTGCGGGTTGTCGCGGGGGCCGAAGCCGGGATCCTCGAACCCCTTCTGGACGTCGATGAGGATCAGGACGGCGTCGGGGTCGAGGGTGAGCGGGGCCTCGAAGGCATCGGTGTTCGTCATGTGACTCATTGTGCTCGACCCCAAGCAGTGATGGGTGGACATGCCACTCATCGATGGATTTCTGCCGTCTTCCGTCCGCTGTCCGCCGTCCGCTGTACGCTGCCTCCGCGGAACCGGGTCAGGCGCCGTCGTCCGCTCGGCGCACGACGCGGGGGCGGTGCCTACCGGCCTCCAGGGTGGGCAGGTTCAGGTGCTCCAGGTCGTGCGGCGGCGGTGCCGTGAGCGGCCAGGTCGAGGGGACCTCGGCCGCGGCGGAGACGGTGGCGGGCGCGTCCGTCAGCCGCATCCGCTGCCTCAGCCGGCCGTAGAAGTCGGTCGGCCCCAGGCGCACCGCCCGCAGCCGGGTCGGTGACGCGTAGACGCCGACCCAGTCGCCGGGTTCCAGCACGCCGCGGAGCTGGCCGTCCACACTGACCGCCGCCAGACCCGAGTGCGGCAGCAGCCGCATGGCGATCGGCTCGTCCGGTGCGGCCAGGACGGAGCGCCTGAAGGCCATGTGCGCCGCGACGGGCGTGAAGACGAGGACCTCCGCCCGGGGCGAGACCACCGGCCCGCCCGCGGCGAAGCTGTACGCGGTCGATCCCGTCGGCGTCGCCACCAGCAGCGCGTCGCCGGCGTAGGAGGCGAGCAGCCTCCCCGCGAAGTAGACCGCGGCGGCGACCCGGCCGTCCCGGGCGAACTTCTCCACCACCACCTCGTTCAGTCCGAGCACGTCCAGCGCGACTCCCCAGCCACCCCCGGCCTCGCACCCCGTACGCACCTGCGGAGGGGGCAACGGCGGCCGGTGGGAGTACGGCGAGGGCGGGCCGGACTCCTCGGGGAGCGGGAGCGGCCGGGAGGCCCGCATCGTCACCAGCATCCGTTCCTCGACGCTGACGCGTGACTCCCGGACGGCCTCCAGGGCCTGGAGCACGTCGTGCGCGGGCACCTCGGTGAGGAAGCCCAGGTGCCCGAAGTCGATGCCCAGCAGCAGGGCACCCCCGTGCGACGCCAGGCGCGCACCGCGCAGGAAGGTGCCGTCGCCGCCCAGCGTGACGATGAGGTCCGGGTTCCCGGCCGCGGCCATCTCCTCCCTGGCACTGCGCCGAGGCCCGGACGCGTTCCACACGTCGATCTCGGTGCACCGGATGCGGTGGCCGTCGCACCAGGAACGCACCGAGCGGGAGGCCTGTACGGCTTCGGGGCGCCCCTTGTGGACGACGAGACCGATGCGTTCGACCGCCATGGCGTGCCCTCCTCGGCGAAGGTGGGGTGGGGGCCTCTCCAGGATGCGCTCCGGTCGCGAGCCCCGGCGACTCGCCGGGTGCGCCCTGCCCGGTCCGTCGGCTTGCGGGCCGCTGCCGGTGGCAGTCCGTCCGGAAACGCCCGGGCGGGCTACCCGGGCGGGCTAACCCCCCGCGCGGTCCCGCTCCCCGGTGGCGATCCTGGTTCCGGCCGCCCGTGGCGCACCGGAGCCGCTCGGCCCGAGGCGCCCGCGGCACGAACTCGCGGGCGTCCAGGCCCGCGAACCCGCCGGGGCCCGAGCCCGCCGGAGGCCGGAGTCCGGCGGAGACCCGAGCCCGCCGGGGCCCGAGTCCGTCGGAACCCCCGGCCCGTCGTAACCCCCGAGAGAGGAAGCAGCCGCCATGGAGGCATCCGCACAGATCGGCGTGACGGGGCTGGCGGTGATGGGCCGCAACCTGGCCCGGAACTTCGCCCGCAACGGCTACACGGTCGCGGTGCACAACCGCACCCCGGGTCGCACCAGAGCGCTGGTCGAGGAGTTCGGCCACGAGGGCTCGTTCGTCCCGGCGGAGTCACCCCAGGACTTCGTGGCCGCGCTGGAGCGGCCCCGCCGGCTGCTGATCATGGTGAAGGCCGGGTCGGCCACCGACGAGGTGATCGAGGAGTTCGCCCCGCTGCTGGAGCCGGGCGACATGATCATCGACGGTGGCAACGCCCATTTCGCCGACACCCGCCGCCGCGAGCGGGCGCTGCGCGAACGCGGCCTCCACTTCGTCGGCACCGGCGTCTCCGGCGGGGAGGAGGGCGCGCTGAACGGGCCGTCGGTCATGCCCGGCGGCTCCGCCGAGTCCTACCGCGTCCTCGGCCCGATGCTGGAGAGGATCAGCGCCCACGTGGACGGCGACCCCTGCTGCACCCACATCGGCACCGACGGGGCCGGCCACTTCGTGAAGATGGTGCACAACGGCATCGAGTACGCCGACATGCAGCTCATCGCGGAGGCCTACCACCTCCTGCGGGAGATCGGCGGCTTCGCCCCCGCCGAGATCGCCGAGATCTTCCGCCGCTGGAACAAGGGGCGCCTCGACTCCTACCTGATCGAGATCACGTCCGAGGTCCTCGCCCACACCGACGCCGCCACCGGCGGGCCCTTCGTGGACATCGTCCGGGACGCCGCGGAGCAGAAGGGCACCGGGCGCTGGACGGTGCAGACCGCCCTCGACCTCGGCTCCCCGGTCACCGCCATCGCCCAGGCCACCTTCGCCCGGGTCTCCTCCGCCCGGACCGAACTGCGCCGGGCCTACCGGCCGCTGCCCGGGGGCACCCGGCAGGAGCTGCGCCCGCACGAGGCCGAGCGCTTCACCCGGGACGTCGAGCAGGCCCTCTACGCGTCGAAGGTCATCGCCTACGACCAGGGCTGGACCATGATCCGCGACGCCGCGGCCGAGTACGGCTGGGACATCGACCTGGGCGCGGTGGCGAAGATCTGGCGCGGCGGCTGCATCATCCGCGCCGCCTTCCTGGACCGGATCCGCGCCGCCCACGCCGCCGATCCCGGCCTGGTCAGCCTGCTCGCCGAGGAGCAGTTCGCGGCCGAGATCACCGACGCCCAGGCGGCCTGGCGCACGGTCGTCGCGAGCGCGGTCCAGCACGGCATCCCGGTACCGGCGTTCTCCGCCGCACTCGCCTCCTACGACACCCTGCGCAGCGAGCGCCTGCCCGCCGCACTGATCCAGGGCCAGCGCGACTTCTTCGGCGCGCACACCTACCACCGCACCGACCGGGAGGGCAGCTACCACACGCGCTGGGCCGAGCCCGGCCGCCCCGAGGTCCGGACGGACACCGGCGCGGCGTAGCCGCACCCGCCGCCTCCCCGCTGCGCCGCCTGATCCGCCCCCACGAGGTGGCCAGCATGATCACGTACGTGGCCTCCGAACAGTCCTCGGCCACCACCGGCCGAGCGCTCGGCGTCGACGGCGGCCTCCTGCCCACGATCCTCCCCTGACCCGGCCACCCGCGGCGGCCGGGTCAGCGCGCGGCCCCGGAGGCACCCGCCGTCCGACGCGGTGTCCGAATGCCGCCAGCGCACGGCTCCGTCCAGGGGCGACGATCGGAACAGTCCGAACGCTGCCGCCGACGGCCCGCCCTGCCTGGGGGACCGTGGGCCCGCGCCTCCCTGCCCGTCGAAGGATCCCCCCGTGAACGACACGCTCTCCGCCGTCGAGGCGCCCACCTCGGACCCGGCCGTCCTGCCCGCGCTCGCCCAGCGCGACTGGCAGGACGTGCACGAGCGGCTGGACCGGGACGGCGCGGCGCTCAGCGGGCCCCTGCTGTCGCCCGCCCGGTGCCGGGAGATCGCCGCGCTCTACGACCGGCCCGAACTGTTCCGCACCACCGTCGACATGGCCCGCCACCGCTTCGGATCCGGCCAGTACCGCTACTTCACCCACGACCTGCCCGAACCCGTCGCCGCCCTGCGCGAGGCCCTCTACCCCCGCCTGCTCACCGTCGCCCGGGCCTGGGCCGGCAAGCTCGGCCGCCCCGCCCCCTGGCCCGACACCCTCGCCGAATGGGTCACCATGTGCCACGCCGCCGGCCAGGACAAGAGCTCCCAGATCCTGCTGCGCTACGGCCCCGGTGACTGGAACGCCCTGCACCGCGACGTCTTCGGCGACCTCGTCTTCCCCCTCCAGGTCGTCATCGGCCTCGACGCCCACGGCACCGACTACACCGGAGGCGAGTTCCTCCTCGTCGAGCAGCGCCCCCGTGCCCAGTCCCGCGGCACCGCCATCGTCCTTCCCCAGGGGCACGGCCTGGTCTTCACCACCCGTGACCGCCCCGTCCCCTCGGCCCGCGGCCACCGCGCCGGCCCCGTCCGCCACGGCGTCAGCACCGTGCGCTCCGGCCGCCGTCACGCCCTCGGCCTCGTCTTCCACGACGCCTGACACCTCGCCACCCCGTCCGCCGCCGACGCGCGCGCCCGTCCGAGACACATCGGCGGCGGACGACCCGCCAGAAGGACCGCACCCCATGGACATCCGCCCCGCGCCCGGCCGTTCCCCCCTCCTCCCCGGAGCCGGGACCACCGTCCACGGCGGTCTCCCCGCACCCGCCCCGCACACCGCCGCCGAACTCGCGGCCCTGCTGCGCCTGCTCGCGGACCACCGCCACCCGCGGCTGCGCAGCGTCGCGATCGGCCGCAGCCGCGACGACGCCTCCCGCACGGCCGCCGCCGAGTTCGCCGACGCCTGGCACGCCGCTGGGCACGCCGCCGGGCACGCCGTTCCGGCCGTCGTCGACTGCCCGCCCCTCGCCCGGGGCGCCGCCGGGTGAACACCACCACCGCCCTCGCCCCCCGGGCGCGGCCCGGTGCCGCGTCTGGGCCCTGTCCGGCCCTGTCCGGCCCTGTCCGGCCCTAGCCGATCGCGATGACGGGGTGGTCGGCGGGGTCGATCCACCGCATCGTCCGGGTCATGAAGGCGGCGGGGACGGCGACGCAGCCGGCGGTGGTTTCGGCTCGGGGGCCGAGGTCGTGGAGGAAGATGCCGGCGCCGCGGCCCTTCACGACAGGGGCGGTGTTGAAGTCGACGACCAGGACGTTCTCGTACTGGACGGGGTGGTCGACGAGGTGTTCGCTGCCGAGAGGGCCCTGTTCGGTGAGGTGGAATCCGCCCTCGGTGTCGGTGCGCATGCGGTTGTAGTAGGCGGAGGACGGGTCCTGGACCCACCAGTCGTGCGTGGTGACGTGGTGGTAGGGGATCCTCGTTCCCGGGTCCGGGGAGATGCCGAAGGCCTGGGTGAGGGTGTACGTGCCGGTCGGTGTGGTCCCGGTCCCCTGGACGCGGGTGAGGCCGTCGTGCGTGCCGCCGGACCCGATGCGCGCGTCGGTGGTGGAGTCGAGGGAGCGCCAGGTTCCGCCCCGGCGGACCCACAGGGTCACGGTGGCGCGGGTGCCTTCCGCCTTGACCGTGATCACCTGGTCGGCCCGACCGACCGTCACCGGCACGGGGAACGGGCCGCCGTCGGCCCGCGCGCTCGGGGCGGGGCCCGCGCCGGTGAGTGCGACGGCGGCGCCGAGTGCGAGGGCCGCGCCCAGACGGGGGAGCGCCGGGCCGCGGCGGTCGGCGGGGGGTGTCCGGGGGACGGCCATGGAGGGCCCTTCTGGTGGAGGACGGAAAAGGCGGAAGAGGACCGGCACGGAGGTTGCGCCGCATGCCGTCGGGTGGTGCCGTGGTCGGCCGCCCCCGCCCGGGTCGGGCCCGTCCACGCCAGGGCCATGATCGGCTCGCCGGGGCGGCCGCGCCAGCACCGACACCGCCGGGCTGTCCGAGGGGGCGTCACCCGACGAGAGCCGCTGACGCGGAACCCGCGATGCGGAACCCGCGATGCGGACGGTGATCCGACGCCGTCGGGGGTAGGAACCCGGCTGGACGGGGGCTGTTCGGGCGACACGGATGCGGACACGGACACGAGTATGGACACGGATGCGGACACGGCTCGGGCGCCGGGGTCCGCAGCGGATGGGGTACCGGGTGTTCCGCGGGATGAGGAGGAGGGGCATGGCGTCCTTGTCGGGAGATGTCGTCGTCGTCACCGGAGCCGCCAGTGGCATCGGCCGGGCGGCCGCCGTGCGGCTGGCCCGGGCGGGCTGGGTGGTCGCGGCAGTGGACGTGGATGCGGCCGGTCTCGACCGTCTGGCTTCGGAGGCCCCCGGGCTGCGGTCGTTCGTCTGCGATGTCACCGATGGGGCGGCGGTGGCCGAGGTCGTGTCCGAGGTGGCGCGGGAGCTGGGTGCGCCGCGTCGGCTGGTGCACTGCGCGGGTGTCGGTGTGATGGGGCGGCTGCTCGACCGGGATCCGGCGGACACCCTCCGCCTGATGGACATCGTGTACGGCGGCACCCTGCGGGTGGTTCGCGCGGTGGTGCCGTTGATGGCGGCCCGGGGCGGCGGTGAGGTGGTCCTGTTCGGGTCGATCGGCGGCTGGGTGCCGGTGCCGTTGGGCGGGGGGTACGGCGCGGCGAAGGCCGCGGTGCACTTCCTGGCCGAGATCGTCGCGGCGGAACACCGCGCGGACGGCATCCGGGTCCTGTGTGTCTGCCCGCCCGCGGTGGAGACTCCGATGCTGGATCGGATTCGTGTCGAGACCCCGCAACTGCTGGGTCCACGCCGGGGGTTGAGTGTCGATACGGTGCTGGACTCGATGGACCGGGCGCTGGCGCGCGGCCGGGCGTGGGCCTTTCCGGGGCGCGGGACCCGGGCCCTGTGGACGGCTCGGCGCCTGGCGCCCCGGGCGCTCAGCGGGATCGTCGGCCGGGTGCTGGTCGGCAAGTAGGGTGCCGGTCGCGGCTACCGGTACCGTCCCGAGGCCGCGCGAATACCCCTGTGGCTCCCGGTCGTTCGCACCGCCGGGCCGCCGGGCCGCCGGGCCGCCGGGCCGCCGGGCCGCCGGGCCGCCGTGTGGACGTGGCCGGGCCGGAACGGGCTTGGGGAGGGACATCACCCGCTCAGCGCACGCCGGCGAGGCCGTCCACCAGGGAGCGGAGTCCGTCCCGGTAGGTGTCCTGAGCGGTCAGCGGTTCCCGGCGGTCCGCGATCCGTGCCAGGTGGGGCAGATCGTCCGGGTCGAGGTCGGCGAAGACCTGCTGCCGGTAGGTCGGGCGGTCAACCTCCTTGCGGCGCCGGGCCGCTGTCGCACGGACCATGATCTCTCCGGTGGTGTAGTACCAGATCGCACGGTAGCCCCGAACGGCTCCGTCGAGTGACAGGCCGCAGGCGATCAGGCCGTCGATGATCTGCTCGACGAACCACAGGGCGTGGGCGGACATCAGGTCGTCGGCGGTCAGCACCTCCACGATCCAGGGGCAGGCGGCGAGCGCCTCGTGGATCGCGGTGGCCGCGGCGACCACCCGTTCCCGGGGTTCGTCCGGCAGCTCGGTCCGGCGCAGCGCCCGCGAGGCGTGGTCGTCGAGCAGTTGGACGAGCAGGTCCTCCTTGTCGCGGACGTGGTGGTGGAGCGCCATCGGCGTGCTGCCTGACCGGCGGTGTCCGCCTCTACTTCCGTCCCACCACGCCCGGTGACGCCGAGGACATGGTGCGCCTGACGGCCGGTACCGCCGCGGTCGTGCCGCGCGGCCGCTGGCACCGCCTGGAACTCGACGCCGCCGGCGACCTGATGTCGATCACCCTCCGCAGGGGCACCCTCCTCGAACCGCGCACCGGTGCCGGCAGCCTGGAGGCCGGGACCGCGCGCGGATAGCGGCAGCACCACACCGGGGCCGCCGGTGGGCCCGCCCTCCCGCGAGCAGCGGGGCGGCGCCGACCGGCTGGTCGGCCAGACGGCCTGAGCCGCCCCCCGGCCGGGGGGAGCGGCCGGAGGGCCGGGTCCTTCGGTTCAGGTCCGTTCCGGCAGCACCAGTGGCACCCCGGTGCGCGGGTGCGCGAGCACCTCGACGGGGTGCCCGTAGAGCTCGCTGAGCAACGGCGCCCGCAGCACCTCGGCGACCGGTCCGTCGGCGACCGTCGCCCCGGCGGACAGCAGGACCACCCGGTCCGCGTAGGCCGCCGCGAGGGACAGGTCGTGCAGCACCACGACGACGCCGTCCCCGGCGGCGGCGCGCTCCCGGGCGACCCGCAGCACCAGCTCCTGGTGGCGCAGGTCGAGGGCCGCGGTCGGCTCGTCCAGGAGCAGCAGCGGGGTGCGCTGGGCCAGCACCCGGGCCAGTGCCACCCGGGCGCGCTCTCCGCCGGACAGGGCGGTGAACGGGCGTCCGGCGAAGGCGGTGGACTCGGTGGCCGCCATCGCCTCGGCGACCACCGCCTCGTCCTCGGCCGCCGCCGCCGTACCGGCCCAGGGCGCGCGGCCCATCCGGACCACCTCGTCGGCGGCGAACGGGAAGGACAGCGCGGCGGCCTGCGGCAGCAGCGCACGGTGCAGGGCGAGTTCGACGGGGCGGTAGGAGTCCAGGGGCCGGCCGCGCAGGGTGACCTCGCCGCCGTGCGGCGCGACGTCCCCGGCGAGGACGGAGAGCAGGGTGGACTTGCCCGCGCCGTTCGGTCCGAGCAGGGCCACCACCTCGCCGGCGGCGACCCGTACGGACGCGCCGGCCAGCAGCGCGCGGCCGCCCGCCGTCAGCCGTACGGCCTCGGCGGTGAGCAACTCGGTGCCGGTCGCGGGCCGTTCCGGGACCGTCCGGTGTCGGTGCAGCCTCATGCCCAGCCTCATGCCCAGCCTCCCTGCTTGGTCCGGGTCCGGCGCAGCAGCCAGAAGAAGAACGGGCTGCCGATCAGTGCGGTGAGCACCCCGAGCGGCAGTTCGGCGGGTTCGGCGAGGGTGCGGGCGGCGAGGTCGGCGGCCACCAGTACCAGGGCGCCGCCGAGTGCCGAGGCGGGCAGCAGGAAGCGGTGGCCGGGCCCGGCCAGCATCCGCAGCAGGTGGGGGACGACCAGGCCGACGAAGCCGATGATGCCGCTGACCGCGACGGCCGCGGCGGTGAGCAGCGCGACCACGGTGATCAGCGTCAGGCGCATCCGCTCGACGTCGACGCCGAGGTGGCGGGCGGGGCGCTCGCCGAGGGCCAGCAGGTCCAGCCTGCGGGCGTACAGCGGGGCGACGGCGAGCCCGACGGCGGCGAAGGGCAGGACGGCGAGCACCTTGCCCCAGGTGGCCTGGGAGAGCGAACCGAGCTGCCAGAAGGTGACCTGGCTGATCGCGGCGGAGTCGGCGGTGAACAGGAAGATGCCGATCAGCGCGCCGCAGAAGGCGTTCACGGCGACGCCGGTGAGGATCAGCGTGACCACCTCGGTGCGCCCGCCGGAGCGGGCCATGACGTACACCGCGAAGGCCGTCAACAGCCCGCCGGCGAAGGCGAAGGCGGTGACCGTCCAGTTGCCGAGGACGTCCAGGCCGAGCACGATGCAGGCCACCGCGCCGACCGCGCCGCCGGAGGAGACGCCGATGACGGCGGGTTCGGCGAGCGGGTTGCCGAACACGCCCTGCATCAGCGCCCCGGCGCAGCCGAGCGAGCCGCCGACCAGCAGGGCGAGCACGACCCGGGGCAGCCGGACGTTCCACAGCACCGATTCGGGCACCCGGTCCAGGGCGTGCCCGCCCAGGCCGAGGCGGTGGGCGGCGGAGGCGAGGACGTCGCCGAGCGGGATGCGGTAGGCGCCGGTGCCGGCCGCGATCAGGGCGCAGAGCACCAGGGCGGTGGCGAGCGCGGCCGTGACCAGGGCGGTCCTGGACGGCCCGGGGAGGCTCTTCTCCCGTACGGCGGTGGTCACTTGGCGCCCGCCGGGTGGAGCTGGGCGGTGATCTCCCGGAGCACCTGGGGGGTGCGCGGGCCGTAGCTGAGCAGCTGGCCGTCCTCGACGGAGACGATCCGGCGGTCCAGCCCGGCCGGGGTCTGGGCGACGCCGGGGAGCTTGAGCAGGCCGTCGACGCCGCCGACCGAGTCGAGTCCCTTGCTCATCACGAGGATCGCGTCGGGCGCGGCCTTGACCAGGGCCTCGCTGGTGAGCGGGGTGAAGTCGCCGGTGAGCCCGGCGGCGGTGCCGGCGTCCTCGCCGCCGACCGCCTCGATCAGCGAGCCGGCGCCGGAGGCGGGGCCGCCGAGCAGGTAGACGGAGGCGCTGCCGCGCAGGTAGAGGAAGGCCACCTTGGGGCGGTGGCCGGTGGCCGGGACGGCGGCCTTGGCGGCGTCGATCCGCTGCTCGGTGCGTTCCCTCAGCTGCCGCCCGGCGTCCGGCACTCCGAGGGCGGAGGCGACCGTGTCGGTGCGCGGGCCGACGTCGGCGAGCCTCTTGGCGTCGTCCAGGACGATCAGCGGGACGCCGGCCGCGCGGATCTGGGCGATCGCCTCGGCCGGGCCGGTGGAGCGGTCGGCGAGGACGACGGTCGGGTGCAGCGAGAGCACGCCCTCGGCGGACACGTCGTGGGCCTGGGTGATCACCGGCAGTGCGGCGGCCTGCTGAAAGGTGGTGGAGACGTCGCGGGCGACCACCTTGGGGCCGAGGCCGAGGCTGAACACCAGCTCGGCGAGGCTGCCGTTGAGCGGGATGATCCGCTCGGCGCTGGTGACGGTGACCTGGCGGCCGTCGGCGGACGGGGTGGTGGCCGGGAGCCGCGGGACGGGTTCGCCGGGCAGTGGCTCGACCGCGTCGGGGGCGCGGGAGGCGGACACCGCGGTGGTGCCGGTGGCGGAGCCGCAGGCGGTGAGGGCGAGGAGGAGGCCTAGGAGCAGCAGCAGGAGGGCAGGCCCGCGGGCTGCCTGGGGGCGGATCGTACTGCTGCTCAACGTGCTTCCCTTCACCGGGGGTTGTCACCGACTCCGCCCAGGTGGGGAGGGGAGGCGGCGGGGCTCTTGACCCATATATTAGGTTAGCCTTACCTAGCTTCCGCAAGGGGGTCGGTGACCCTCCCGACCCTCCCCTTGCCACGCCCCCATGACCCTTCGAGGAGTGATCCGCGTGTCCCTGCCCTGCCGGCTCCGCCGTCTGGCCGCCTCCCTGGTGGCCCTGCTCGCCGCCCTGTCGGTGGTGGGCCTGTCGCCGGCCCGGGCGGTGGCCGCCGAGGGCAAGGTCTCCGGCGGGCGGTTGGACTGGGGGATCAAACAGTCCTTCCTGACCTACGTCACCGGGCCCATCGCCAAGGGCGGTTGGGCTCTCACCGGCGGCGCGGCCACGGTCGGCGGCAGTACTTTCCGCTTCCACTCCGCGAACGGGACGTACGACCCGGCGACCGGCGCGCTGACCGCGGCCTTCTCCGGCGGTGTCCGCTTCACCGGACACCAGGAGAACGGCGCCGACGCGCTCGACCTGAGCCTCGGCCGGCTCACCTTCCGGGCCGCCCCCGGCGGCGCGGCCGGGCTCTACGCCGACGTCAGCAGCAAGTCCAAGGAGACCGGCCAGGTCGGCAACGCGAGCCAGGCCAAGCTGGCCGACCTCTCGCTGGCCGGCGTCGACCTGCGCGGCGCGGCCGGGACCCTGAGCCTCGGCAACGTCCCGGCTGTCCTCACCGATGCCGGGGCGAAGGCCTTCGGCAACTTCTACCAGGCCGGAACGGCCCTCGACCCGCTCAACCTCTCGGTCGACCTGCCCGCCGCGCAGGCGACTTCGGCGGCGCCGTCACCGAGCGCCACGCCGACGGCCGCGCCCACGTCCGCGCCCACCGACGAGGCCGCGCCCGCCGTCGGGACGGCCCCTTCCGCCGAGCCCGCCGCCCAGGCGCCCACGAAGACCGAGTTCGGCAACGGCGCCCTCGACTGGGGCGTGCGCCGCACCTTCCGCGACTACGTCACCGGCGCGATCGCCCAGGGCCGTTGGGAGCTCGGCGGCGGCGCGGCCGACGGCGGCGCCTACTTCCGCTGGACCCCGGCCAAGGGCGCGTACGACGCCGCGACCGGCGACCTCACCGCCGCCTTCACCGGCACCGTCCGCTTCACCGGCCTGCGCAGCGGCGAGACCTACGGGCTGGACCTCACCCTGGCCAACCCGGGCGTCACCGTGGCCGGCGGCCAGGGCCGACTGCTCGCCGACGTCTCCGGCCGCACCCCGGACGGCGCCACCCAGCAGCTGACCGGCGTCGAGCTGGCCGCCTTCGACCCGGCCGGCCTCAAGCCCGAGGGCGGCCTGCTGAAGGCCGTCGAACTGCCGCTGAAGCTGGCCGAGGGCGGCGCCAAGGCCTTCGGCGGCCTCTACCCGGCCGGCACCGAGATGGACCCGCTGAGCTTCGCCGTCGCCCTCGACCCGGCCGCCGCACTGCCCCCGCTGCCCGACCTCGGCAGCGCCCCGGCCACGCCGGCCACGCCGGCCGCCTCGGGCACCCCCGCCGCCTCGCCCGTCGCGTCCTCCGTCGGTTCGTCCTCGGGCGGCTTCCCGGTGGCAGCCGTGGCCGGCGGCGCGGTGCTGGTCGCCGCGCTCGCCACGACCGGCGGGCTGCTGGTGCGACGCCGCCGCGCGGCCGCCGCCCCGGACGGCGACCACACGGCCTGACCCCTTTCCCCCGCCATCCCCCCATCCGAACGGAGCACCACCACCATGTCCCGCAACCGCACCCGGCTGGCCGCCCTCGCCGCCGCCACCGCAGGCCTCGGCCTGACCGCCCTCGGCGCCCCGGCACTCGCCGTCGCGGGCGGCGCCCCGGGTAGCGTCACGTACGACACCGGCGCGCTGGACTGGGGGGTGAAGGCCGGCTTCCGCAGCTACATCGAGAGCCCGGCCTCCCAGGGCGGCGCGGTCGAGCTGACCGACGGCGCGACCCGCAACGCCGACGGCACCTTCCACTTCGGCCTGGCGAGCGCCACGTACGACCTCACCGCCCACGCGCTCAGCTCCTCCTTCACCGGCGGCGTCCACTTCACCGCCCACCACGGCGCGCTGGACGTCGCGCTCAGCGACCTGAAGGTCACCACCTCGGGCACCATCGGCACGCTCACCGCCGACACCGCCTCCAAGGAGTCGATGGGCGCCACCGAGATCACCCGACGGAACGATGTGCCGCTGGTGACCTTCACCGTCGGGCGGGACACCACCACCGGGGTGCCGACGGCCGCCAAGCTGACCGAGCAGGGAGCCCAGGCCTTCGCCGGCTTCTACCGAGCCGGGACGGACATGGACCCGCTGTCGCTGCTGCTCCGGCAGAGCCCGGCGACGCCCTCGCCCTCGCCCACGCCGACCACGCCGACCACGACGGCCTCGCCGACCGCGCAGCCCACCGGCACGCCGACCGCCGAGCCCACCGCCACGGCCTCGCCGACCGCGCAGCCCACCGGCACGCCGACCGCCGAGCCCACCGCCACGCCGACCTCGACCCCGTCGGGTGGCCCCTCCGCCACCTCCTCGCCGTCGGCCCCCGCGACGCCCGCCCCGAGCGGCACCCCCGGCACCACCCCCGACCGCCTGCCGGTGGTGAACGGCACGCTGAACTGGACGGTCAAGGAGAGCTTCCGCAAGTACCTCGAGTCCCCGATGGCCGCCGGCAAGGTCGAGTTCGGCGGCGGCGCGGCCGACTACCGCTTCGGCGGTGCCACCGGCGCCTACAACACCGCCGACCACTCGCTGACCGCCGGCTTCACCGGCTCGGTCCGCTTCCTCGGCCACCCCGGCAAGGACGGCTGGGCGCTGGACACCACGCTGTCCAAGCCGGGCCTGGTCATCGACCGGGAGGGCGCCTTCCTGACCGCCGACGTCAACGGCAAGTCCCCGGACGGCGCGTCGACCACGCTGAGCGGCGCCCGGATCGCCAAGCTCGACGTCCCGGCCGCCGCGCTGAAGCCGGTCAACGGCGTGGTCACGCTCGCCAACGTTCCGGCCACGCTCACCGCCGAGGGCGTCCCGGTGTTCTCCAACTACCCGGCCGGTACCGCCCTGGACCCGGTCAGCGCCACCCTGGCCTTCGACAAGGACGCCAAGCTGCCGACCACCCCGCCCGCCGGCGGCTCCGGCACCGGTGACGGCTCCGCCGCGGGCGGCCAGGCCTCCGGCGGCCAGGCCTCGGGCGGCGGCACCGCCGGTGGAGCCTCGCTGACCACGGGCGGTCCGAGCACGGGCGGCGGCTCGCTCGCCGCCACCGGCGCGGACACCCCGGTGGCCCCGCTGCTGGCCACCGCGGCCGGCCTGCTGCTGGTCGGCGGCAGCGCCACCGCCCTGGTGCGCACCCGCCGTCGCGGTGCCCAGGTCTGACCTCTGGTCGGAAACGCGAACCGGCCCCGGCGAGCACCTGCTCGCCGGGGCCGATCGCTTGCCATCGTCAGGGGAAACGTTCACGCACTCAGCGGGTAGCGCGTGTCCAGGTCGCGGAAGACCGCCCCGTTGAGCACGAAGGCCCGCTTGCACTCCTCGACCACCCGGCGCCGCTCGACCTCGTCCATCGCCTCCCCGGCCGCGTCCAGCTTGGCCCGGTAGTCGCGCTTGAAGGCGGCCGGGTTCTCGACCCCCTCGAAGACGTAGAACCGCACGCCGTCCCCCTTGCGTTCGAAGCCCCACGTCTTCTCCGCCAGGCCCCGGATGATCTGGCCGCCCGACAGGTCTCCCAGGTAGCGGGTGTAGTGGTGCGCGAGGTATCCGGCGGGCCACTCGGCGGCCAGCTCCTCCACCCGTGCCACGTACGCGGCGGTGGCGGGCAGCGGCGCCAGCCCGTCCCGCCAGTCGGGTCCGCGCAGGTGCGCCAGGTCGCGCTCGATGGCGTCGGTGCGCAGGAGCGCCCGGTCCACGAACGGGCCGGCCAGCGGGTGCTCCGCGAGCTGCTCGGCCCGCTCCTCCAGTGCCCGATAGACGTACCAGAGCTGGCCGGTGAGGTCGGCGTAGGCCTCTATCCCGAGGTGCCCGCCGAGCAGTCGGCTCATGAACGAGGACTGCTCCGCGGCCTCGTGCTCCTCACTGCTGGCGGTGCGGAGCACGGTGGAGAACGGGACGGAATCGGGCGTGGGCATGCGGGCTCCAGGGATCGGATGCGGCCGGGTCGGAATGACCTTGATAGCTATGGTTAGCCTAACCTAAATAGCAAGTTGCCGACACTGTGTCGGGAACGCCGGGCCGGGCGCTCCCGGGAAACGGCGGAGGCCGGGGTCCGCGGACGAATCCGCGAACCCCGGCCTCCGGCCGTTCGGCCCCTCAGGCGGTCGCGACGGCCGCTTCCGGCACGGCGGCCGCCCTGGCGGACAGAGCGCGGCCGTAGCGGCGCAGCAGGAGCACGGCAGTGGTGGCGAGGCCGGTGAGCAGGCCGAGCCACAGACCGCGGGTCTCGCCGCCGAGCGGGTAGGCGAACAGCCAGGCGGCGGGCAGTCCGACGAGCCAGTAGCCGACGAGGGTGATGCGGAAGCCGCTCCGGGTGTCGTCGAGGCCGCGCAGCAGGCCGACGCCGATGTTCTGGGCGCAGTCGAAGAACTGCAGTACGGCGACGACGACCAGGAGTCCGGTGGCGATCCGCAGGCCCTGCTGGTCGGCGGCCGTGCCGGGGTCGAAGTAGGGCCGCAGGACGAGGTCGGGCACGGTGAGGTAGGCGGTGCCGACGAGCGCGGTGACGACGGCACCGCAGGCGAGCGCGGTGTTCCTGATCCGGCGGGCGGCGGCGTACCCGCCGAGGGCGAGCTCCCGGCTGACGTTGATCGAGGCGGCATGGGAGAGGCCGACGGCGACCTGGAAGACGATGTAGATCAGCTGGTTGACGGCGGTGTGGGCGGCGAGCGCGGCGGCGCCGAAGCTGCCCGCGAGCAGAGCGGTGACGGAGAAGAAGCCCGCCTCGGAGCCGTAGGTGGCGGCGATCGGGGTGCCGAGGCCGAGCAGGCGGCGCACGGTCGCCGCGTCGGCGCGCCAGAAGTCCGGGCTCAGCAGCGGTGCGAGCTGCGGGTCGCGGCGGGCGGAGGCGTAGAGGGCGAGGAAGGAGAGCAGGTAGACGCCGCTGGTGGCGACGCCGATGCCGGTGAGGCCGAACCTGGGCAGGCCCCAGGTGCCGTGGATGAAGACCCAGTTGAGTCCGGCGTTGACGGCGACGGAGGCGATGGTGATCCGCAGGAGGGCCTGCGGGCGGCGCATGCCGACGGTGAACTGGCGGATCGCCTGGAACCAGAGGCAGGGCAGCAGGCCGGGAGCGAGGGCGGCGAGCATGCCCTGGGCGCGGTGGGCGACCTCCGCGTCCTGGCCGAGGAAGGTGGCGGCCTGGCCGATGAGCACCATCAGGACGGCACCTGCGACGCCGGCCAGGGTGGCGACGGCCATCGCGGCCCGGACCAGGCCGCGCACCTCCTCCCCGCCGTCGTCGGTCGGGTCCTCGGTCCGTTCGGCGCGCGCGGCGGCGGCCGCGACCTGGTTGCCGACGGCGGTGACGAGCCCGACGCCCATGGTGCGCAACTGGTTGAAGACGACCAGGGCGAGGCCGCCGGCCGCGAGCGCCTCGGTGCCGAGGACGCCCATCATGATGGTGTCGGTGGTGGTGAGGGCCACCTGGGCGAGCTGGGTGAGGGCGAGCGGGACGGCGAGCGCGGCGAGCGCGCGGCTGTCGCGGGCGAGGGTGGCTAGCTGCTGCATCGTGGGTGTCACGTTTCCCGGAAGTCAGGGCCTGCGGAGTTCGGTGAGCATGTCGTCGACCCCGGCCTCCACGGCGTCGTCGAGCAGGGCGCGGGCGTTCATCCAGTCGTCGTTGAAAACGGTGTCGAGGTACTTCTCGCCACCGTCGTTGATGAAGGCGACCATAACGGCCTCCGGTGCCAGGGTTCGCAGGCGGTTCAGGGCCTCGTGGACGACGCCCCCCGCCGAGCCGCCGAGGAGCAGGCCGGTGCGGCGGGCGACGACGCGGGCGGTGGCGAAGGCTTCGATGTCGCCGACCTTCACGCCCTCGTCGATGAGGTCGTAGTCCACCAGCAGGCCGATGGTCGCGCCCTCGGGGGTGCCGGTGCCGGACTGGTAGTAGTCGTGGGCGGGCGGGCCGAAGGCGATCGAGCCCTTCGGTTCGACACCCACGACGGCGACGTCGGGCACGGACTTCCTCAACTCCCGGGCGGTGCCGCAGAGTCCGCCGCCGGTGCCGACGGCGCCGACCAGCACGTCGACCCGGTTGTCGAGGGCCTGGGCGATCTCGCGGCCGACGGCGTGGTAACCCACGGCGTTGCTGGGGTTGTTGTGCTGTTCGGTGAAGAAGGTGTTCTCCCTGCCGCTGGCCATCTCCTCGGCGAGTTCCTCGCGGGCCGCGGTGTGGAGTTCCTCGCCTTCGGTGTCGGCGTCGACGTAGACGAGTTCGGTGCCCATCGCCAACATGGCGCGCAGCTTGTCGGCGGCGGCGTGGTGGTCGACGACGGCGGTGAAGCGGTAGCCGCGTTCGGCGGCGACCACGGCCAGGCCCAGGCCGGTGTTGCCGGAGGTGGACTCCACGATGTGGCCGCCCTCGCGCAGCTCGCCGCGCTCCTCGGCGTCGAGGACCATCTGGCGGGCCATCCGGATCTTGGCGCTGCCGGTGGGGTTGAACATCTCCAGTTTGAGGAGCAGGCGGGCGCCGTTGTCGGCGCGGGCGAGTTCGAACAGCGGGGTGTGGCCGATGAGGTCGGAGATCCGGCTGACCACCGGGGGGCGGTGCAGGGCGTCGGTCATGGTGGGGCTCCGTGGGGACGGCGGGGCGGGGGTCAGCGGTCGAGGCGCCAGCGGGGCGGGCCGGTTCCGTCGGGGTGGTCGATGACGACCTTCGGCGGCAGCGGCAGCTCGTGGAAGGGGGACTCGTTGGAGTCCATCTGGTAGCCCGCGGTGTTGGGGTAGACGAGTAGGTCACCGACCCGGGGCCGGGCCGGGAAGGGGACCTTGCGCCAGGTCAGCAGGTCGGAGTCCAGGCAGCTGGCGCCGCCGACGCAGGCGGGGAAGGGCCCGGTCGCCGTCCCGCCGGTGCGTGCGGGGAGCAGTTGCGGTTCGGGCAGGTACTCGCTGTCGAACCACTGCTCGGACAGGCTGAGGCTGGTGCCGTCGACGGTGACGATGCCGTACCCGGTCCGGTCCTTGACGCCCTGGACGCGGAAGACCGAGGAACCGGCCCCGTCCAGCAGTGCGCGGCCGGGCTCCAGCAGCAGCGTCACGCCCGCCTGCCGCAGCCGCTCGGCGAGGCTCGTGCCCGCGCCGCCGGGGCGGGCGGCGAGGATCGCGCGCAGCGCGTCCGCCCCGGCGACGGGGGAGTGGTACGGGTAGAAGTCGCCCACGGCGAAGGACTTCCCGCCGTGGTAGTGCCGGGGCCCCTGGTCGGCGAGGAAGGCGTCCCACGCCTCGGCGGCGACGTAGTCGACGGGGAAGCCGCCGCCGATGCTGATCCGGTCCGCCCGCAGGCCCGAGGCCCGGGCCTTGAGGCAGAGTTCGACGAGCTCCCCGGCGAGGTCGGCGCGCGGCTGGATCGCGTAGCCGGAGAGGTGGAAGCTGAAGCCCTCCATCCGTACGGCCTCGCCGGCCCCGGCGCACCGGTCGAGCGCCCGGTGCAGCTGCGGGTCGTCGAGGCCGAAGCGGCTGCGGGGCTGGGCGGGCGGGTGTCGGCGGAGCAGGATCCGGGCGGGACGGCCGACCCCGAGGGCGAGCAGCCGCTCCAGCTCGTCGAGGGCGTCGACGGCGATCAGCGCGCCCTGCCGGACGGCGACGCGCAGCAGGTGCTCGGACTTGGCGGGGCCGGTGACGACGAGGTCCTCGCCGCGCACGCCGTGGCCGAGGGCGTCGCGCAGCTCGCCGAGGGAGGCGACGTCCACGCCGGCGTCGGCGGTGGCGCAGCGCTCCACGAACACCGAGGCCTTGTTGGCCTTCTTCGCGTAGTACACCCGCCCGTCCACTCCGGCGTCGGCGAGGGCGTCGCGGAACGCGGCGAGGTTCGCGTCGAACCGCTCGGGCAGCAGGTAGTGGAAGGGGCCGCCCAGGCCGTGGGCGAGTTCGTGGAGCAGGCCGCCGGCGTGGATCCGTTCGGTGAGCGGGTCGGGGTGGGCGGGCAGGCTCAGCGCCACAGCGCCACCTCGGTGCCGAGGCCCTGGGCGGTGGCGAGTTGGGCGAAGCGGTGGCCCAGCGCGATGTCGGTGACGACCAGCCCGCTGTTGTAGGCGAAGATCCGCTGGTCGGGGGCGGTGCGGGCGTCGGCGGCGCCGGAGACGGCGGCGGGCAGTTCCAGGTCGACGGCCGGGAACGCGCCGTCCGCGTCGGCCATGTCGGTGCCGGTGACGCGCATCTGGGCCTCGCTGGTGGCGATCACCCGGTCCGCCCGGTGGAGGGTGGAGGGTGCGAGGCCGTGGCCGACCAGGATCGAGACCGTGCCGGGCGTGAGCCAGTCGGCCTCGACGGCGGCGGGGGTGTGGGCGCCGGCGGTGGCGACGATGACGTCGGCGTCGCGGGCGGCGGCCCTGAGGTCGGTGACCAGTTCCGGTTCGCGCTCGGGGAAGTGCCGGGCGAGTTCGGCGCGGACCGCGGCGATGCCCTCGGGATGGGTGCCGGACAGCAGCAGGCGCTCCAGCTTCGGCAGGGTGGTGAGCAGGAACGGCAGCGCGAGGCGGCCCTGGGTGCCGGTGCCGATCACCAGCGCGGTCGAGGCGTCGGGGGCGGCGCATTCGCGGGCCAGCAGCGCGGAGACGGCCGGGGTGCGCAGGGAGCCGATGCGGGAGCAGTCCATCATCGCCAACGGCAGGCCGGTGGTGTCGTCGTAGATGGTCAGCGTCGTGTAGTAGTGCTGGTTTTCGCGGCTGTCGTGCAGGCCGTGCTTGTACGAGGTCTTGAAGGCGAGGACGTCGCGGACCCCGTCGCGGCCGAGCATGGCGTAGGAGACGGAGTGGCCGTCGGCGGGTTTGACGGTCAGTTTGCGCGGGTTGTCGGACTGCCCGGCGGCGAGGGTGCGGCAGGCCTGTTCGACGGTGTCGACGACGTCGGCGAGGGTGATGTCCAGGCCCGCGAGGTCGCTGGTGGACAGTACGCGCAGGGAGGTGTCGTCCCGGTCCATGAGGGTGCCCTTTCGAGGAGGTGAGGCGGCGGTGGTGGTTCAGACGGCCCAGGCGGTGAGGGCGGCCTGGCCGTAGCCGTGTTCGTCGTGCTCGGCGAGCGGGCGGGTGGGGCGGCCCTCCACGCGTACCGAGGCGCGCTTGAGCCAGCGGTCGGTGCCGTCGTAGCGGGCCCGGAACGGCACCCGGCCGTGGACGACGAGGTCGTTGTCGACGACCAGGACGTCACCCGGCTCCAGGCTCACCGCGACCGAGACGCGGGCCAGTTCCGCCCCGAGGCGCCGGTACGCCTCGCGCCAGGCCCGGTCCGCCCCCTCCAGCGGGGTGTAGGCCGGGTCGTAACGCATCGTCAGGCCGTCGGGCGTCTCGAACAGGGTGGGGACCGGTACGGGGCGTTCGCCGGAGTTCCGGGCCCGCTCGTAGGCGTCGTCGGGCAGGATCGGGGCGACGGGCCGTGTCAACTGCTCGACATCGCCGGCCGACAGGTCGGCCAGGCGCACACCGGCGGCGGTGGTGGCGATGCCGTCGTGGTTGCGCATGCAGCACAGCAGCAGCAGATGGGCGCGGCCGGGGTGGAAGGCGTCCTCGGTGTGCGGAGCGAGCAGGACGGCACTGGAGGCGCCGGTCTGTTCGCCCTCGTGGCCCGGCGAGGGGACGATGTTGTGCACGAACCGGCCGTCCTGCTGGCCCTCCCAGGCGATCGGGGTGCCCATCAGCGTGGAGACGAGCAGCAGGGTGACGTCCCACAGCGCGCCGGCGTCGCCGGCGGTCGACCAGTGGCCGGGCGTGGGGCCGAGGCCGGTGTCGTCCACGTCCAGGCCGCGCAGCACGAACAGGCCGTCGGCGGTGTCGACCGGGCGCAGCAGGCGGTGCAGCGGCTCGCTGAGCCGGGCGCAGGTCGCGGGCAGGTCGGCCAACAGGGCGGGGCTGGTCGCGGAGCCGTGGAGGGTCAGTAACTTCGCGGCGGTGGCGGTGAGTTCCGAGGCGGCGTCGGTGTCGAGACGGCGTATCGGGGCAGGGCAGGTGGGCACGGCGGGAGACCTTCCGGGGACGGGAGGGGAGCAGGGCGCGGGCACGTGGCATCACCGCGCCGGTGGGGGGACGGCGGCGGGAACTGCGCGTGGGGCGTGGGTCCGGGGCGCCTCGAACGGCCGGACGGGAGGAACGTAACAACGACTCTGAGGTGAGGCAAGCCTTACCCGGCTGGATGTCTACGTGTGCGTAGTCCCGGTTCCGGGTGGCGGCGCACATGTCGCGCGGGCTCGAAGTCGCTGCTCAGGAGGGCTTTTGAGGGTTGAGGGGCGCATGGCCCGGGGGTGGGTGCGCTCCGCCGGACGGCTTGCGGCTTGTCTTGAATTTAGGATAGGTAACCCTAAGCAACTTGAGTACGGCACCCGAGACGAGGATCGAACGTGGGCGTCACCAGACGACAGCTGCTGTGGGCCGGAGCCGGAGCCGGGGCGGTCGGCGTGCTCGCCGCCTGCGGTGGCGGCAAGGGTGGCGCCGACGAGGCCGCGCCCTCCGACGGAGCCGGCCGGCAGCCCCGCCCCGGAGGGACGTTGAAGGTCGGCGCCCTCGGGAAGGCCTCCGCCGTCACCCGGGACCCGCACGGCACCCAGGCCAACGAGAGCGACTACCTGATCATCAGTCTGATCTATGACACGCTCGCGATACCCGGAGACCAGACCAACACCGCCCCCCGCCTGGCCGCCTCCTGGAAGCCGTCCGAGGACCTCAGGACCTGGCGCTTCACCCTGGCCGACGGCGCCACCTTCCACGACGGCACCCCGGTCACCGCCGACGACGTCGTCTGGTCGCTCAAGCGCCTGCGCAACACCCCGGCCGGCAGGAGCCGCCTGCCCGGCATCCAGCCGGAGGGCATCACGGCCGAGGACGCCAGGACCGTCGTCCTGGTGTCGGACTACGCCAACGCCGACCTGCCGCTGCTCACCCGCCTGACCACCTTCGTCCTCAAGAAGGACACCAAGGACGACGCCGTCGCGAGCGCGCCAGGCACCGGCCCCTTCAAGCTCGACTGGTACCGCGACGGCAACGCCCGCCTGGTGCGCAACGACAGCTGGTACGGCGGCAAGGTCCTGTTGGACGCCATCGAGGTGCGTCTCTTCGAGAGCCCCCAGGCCATGGCCAACGCGCTGCTCGCCGGACAGATCGACGTCGCCTCCAACGCCGGCGCCGTCGCCGCCCGCACCGCCGAGGCCCGCAAGGACATCCGGATCGTGCGCCGCCCCAACGACATGGCGATGCCCGTCGTCATGCGCACCGCCGACGGCCCGTTCGCCGACGTCCGGGTGCGCGAGGCGCTCAGGCTCGCCGTCGACCGCGACGCCATGGTCAAGCAGGTCCTCTCCGGCTACGGCAGCACCGCCAACGACATCCTCGGCACCGGCGACCCGGCCTTCGCCAAGGACGTCCCCCAGCGCACCCGCGACCTCGCCAGGGCCAGGCAACTGCTCGCCGACGCCGGCTTCGACACCGCCAGGACCTACGACCTGGCCACCACCGAGGACATCGCCGGCCTCGCCGAGTCCGCGACCCTGTTCGCCACCCAGGTCCGCGAGGCCGGGGTGAAGATCAACGTGGTGAAGCAGGACTCCAAGGTCTTCTGGGACGACACCTGGCTCAAGGGCACCCTCTACACCACCTACTGGGGCACCAACGACTCGGTGGTCTTCTTCGCCTCCAAGACGATGCTCTCCGACGCGGGCCAGAACGAGTCCGGCTGGAACGAGCCGGGCTTCGACGAGACCTACCGCAAGGCCATGGGCACCGCCGACGCCGCCGAGCGCGACAAGCTGCTGCACCGGCTCCAGGAGATCGAGTTCGCCAAGTCCGGCTACCTGCTGTGGGGCATGGCCGACGGCATCGACCTCGCCGGCGCGGCCGTCCGCGACCTGCCCGAGCTCCCCGGCTACGGCCGCGTCCAGCTCGAGAAGACCTGGCTGGCACGTTGACCGCGCTCCAACCGGCCGGCGCCCGAGCGCCGCGCGGCCTCCCGGCCCGCATCCTCCCCGGTGCGGGCCGGGTCGCCCGGCAGGCCGTCCGGCGACTCGTGATGCTGGTCGTCCTGCTCGCGGCCGTCTTCGCGGCCATCGAGCTCCTGCCCGGCGACGCCGCCGGCGCGAGCTCCGACCGGGGCGTCACCGCCGCCGACCTCGCCGCCCGACGCACCGCCATGGGCCTCGACCGGCCCGTCGGGGAGCGCTTCCTGGACTGGATGACCGGCCTGCCCACCGGCGACCTCGGCACCACCGCGCGCGGTCGGCCCGTCACCGACGTCCTGGCCGGGCCCTTCCCCAACACCCTCCTGCTCGGCGGCCTCGCCCTCGTACTGAGCACCGTCGGCGCCCTCGCCCTCGGCGGCTGGGCCGCGCTGCGCCCCGGCGGGCGCGTCGACCGCGCCGTCGATGCCCTGTCCACCGCCGCGTTCGCCCTCCCGGAGTTCGTGCTCTCCGTCGCCCTGCTCCTGCTGCTGTCCCAGTGGACCGGCTGGCTGCCCGCCGTCACCCTCACCGGCCCGGACGGCAGGCCCGAGTCCTGGACCATGATCGTCCTGCCGCTGCTCTCCCTGGCGGTCCCCCAGATCGGCTGGAACACCCGGATCGTGCGCGGAGCACTCGCCGACCAGTCGGCCCTGCCGCACGTCCAGGCAGCCGTCCTGGACGGCCTGCCCCGCCGGCGAATCCTCAGCCACCACATGCTCCCCGGCGCCCTGCCCGCCATCGCCGTCGGCATCGCCACCTCCGCCGGCATGCTCCTCGGCGGCACCGTCGTCGTCGAGACCCTCTTCAACTACCCCGGCACCGGTGCCGTCCTGGCCGGAGCGATCACCGACCGCGACACCCCCCTGGTCGCCGGAGTGGTGGCCGCGGCCGGTGCCGCCATCAGCCTGCTCCTGCTGCTCGCCGACCTCGTCCGCACCACCACCCTCGGAGAGGAGCGACGATGACCGTCGACGCCCCGGCAACGGCCGCCGCGCCCACCACCCGACGGAAGCGACGGGCGCTCATCCGCGCGGCCCCCGCGCTCGTCCTCGTCGCCCTCGCACTGGCCGGGCCGCTCCTCGCGCCGCACCCGATCGACACCCCGGTCACCTTCCCGTACGCCGAAGCCGGCGGCGACGCGCCCCTCGGCGGCGACCAGCTCGGCCGGGACGTCCTCAGCCGCCTGCTGACCGGCGGCGCGCCCCTGATCGCCACCGCCCTCGCCATCGCCCTCGTCGTGACCGCGACAGCCACCGCCATCGGCATCCTCGCGGTGCTGCGTCCGGCCCTCGGCCGGTGGATCGAACGCGCCGCCGACCTGACGATCCTGCTGCCGTCCGTCCTCGCCATCATGCTCATCGCCCTGGCCTGGCCCGGCGGCGGGCGCCTCGCCGTCGCGGCCGCCGCCATCCTCCTCGGCATCCCCTACGCGGTACGGATCGTCGCCGCCGCGGCCGCACCCCTCGCCGCCGCCGGCTTCGTCGAAGCCGCCGCCGCGGGCGGCGAGAACCTCTGGCACCTCACCGTCCACGAGGTCCTGCCCAACCTCCGCTCCACCGTCCTCGCCCTGTTCGGCCTGCGCTTCGTCGAAGGCGTCTACATCGTCTCGGTCGCCGCCTTCCTCCAACTCGGCCCCCAACCACCGGACGCCGACTGGGCGTTGATGATCCGCGAGAACGCCGCCGGAATCACCCTCAACCCGTGGGCGGTCGGCGCCCCCTGCCTCGCCATCGGCCTGCTCGCCATCAGCGTCAACCTCGCCGCCGAAGCGCTCGCCCCCGCCCGGCCCACCCCGGAGACCCCGCTGTGAGCGACACCGACCCCGCTGTGAGTGTTGCCAACCCCGCTATGCGTGTCGCCGACCCCGCTCCGAGTGCCACCGGCCCCGCCGCCCGTGCCGCGGGCCTGTCCGCCGCCCTCGGCGGCACCCCGCTGCTCACCGACGCCACCCTCACCCTCACCCCGGGCCGCATCACCGCCATCACCGGGCCCTCCGGCGCCGGCAAGACCACCCTGCTGCGCGCCCTCGCCGGCGCCCTCCCGCCGGGCGCGCGCGTCACCGCCGGGAGCCTCACCGTCCTCGGCCACGACATCCTCGCGCTCCCGGCCGAGGAACTGCGCCGGATCCGCCGCCACGAACTCGCCTTCGTCGGCCAGGATCCGGGCTCCGGACTCAACCCCCGGATGCGCGTCGACCGGCTCATCGGCGAGACCGCCCCGCGGCGCCGCCGAACCCCGGTGACGGACCTGCTGCGCGCCGTCCGCCTGCCGACAGACGAAGGCCTCGCACACCGTCGGGCCGCGAGCCTCTCCGGCGGTCAGCAGCGGCGCGTCGCGCTCGCCCGCGCGCTCGCCCGCCGCCCCGCGATCCTCCTCCTCGACGAACCCACCGCAGGCCTGGACGCCGCCCTGCGCGACGACATCGCCGACCTGCTCCGCGACCTCGCCGACCGCGACGCCATCGCCATCGCGCTCACCAGCCACGACCCCGACTTCGTCGCCCGCTGCGCCGACGACGCCCTCGCCCTGTGGCCCGACCGTCCGGTCACGACCCCGGTCACACCCGTGCCCGTGCCTGTTCCCGTTCCTGCTCCCGTGTCCGCTCCCGTGCCCGCGCGGGCACCCGATCTCGCCGCCACGGCGACCACCGGTCCTGAGCCCGTCGTCGAGGTGAAGGCACTCGACGCCCGAGTCGGCACCGGCCGGAACCGCCACCAGGTCCTCGCCGGACTCGACCTCGCCCTGCGACCCGGCACCCTGACCGGGATCACCGGCCCGTCCGGCTGCGGCAAGACCACGCTGCTGCGCACCCTGGCCGGCCTCCACCGCCCCGAGGGCGGAGACATCACCCTCGGCGGCGAACCGCTGGCCGCCTCCTACCGGCGGCGCACCCGCGACCAGCGCCGCCGCATCCAACTCGTCCCGCAGAACCCGCTCGGCGCGCTCAACCCCGCCCACACCGTCGGCGCCACCCTCACGCGCCCGCTGAAGCTCCACTTCGCGCGACCCGCGGACCGGTGCGGCGCCCGCGTCGCCGAACTGCTCACCGCCGTCGGCCTCACCCCCGACCACGCCGCCCGGTACCCCCACGAACTCTCCGGCGGACAGCGCCAACGCGTCTCCATCGCCCGCGCCCTGGCCGCCGAACCCGACGTCCTGCTCTGCGACGAGGTCACCTCCGCCCTCGACGCCGACACCGCAGACGACATCATGGAACTCCTGCACGGCCTACGGGCCGACCAGGGCCTCGCCGTCGTCCTCGTCAGCCACGACCTGTCCCTGCTCTCGGCTCACGCGGACCTCCTCCTCGCCCTCGACGGCGCGGCCGGGGCGCCGCTCACCGGGCACCGCGCGGCCCCGAGTCCGGTGCCGGGCTGAGCGCTCCGCGCGGCGGAGTCAGCCCGCCGTTCCGGTGTCCGGCTCGTCGGCCGGGGCGGCGCCCTCCCGAACCCTCGCCCAGGTCCGCCGGGAGCCCTGGGTCAGGGTCCAACCGCTCTTCTCGCGGAGCCGCGGCGCCTGCCCGGCTCCCCGGGCGGCGGCCGCGCACACCCGCCGCAGCAGGGAGTTGAGCTCGACGCGCTGCCCCTTCGTCAGGGACGCCAGCAGGTCGTCCTGCGCCGCCGACGCGTCGGCGTGGAGCACGTCCAGGGCGGACTCGCCCGAGGCCGTGATGGTCAGGACCTCCTGTCGGCCACCGACATGGACCACCATCGCCTGCAACAGGCGCGCCGACAGGAGATCGTCGAGGGCCTGCTCGACCTCGGGGGCGGTCGCCGGGACACGGGCGGTGAGATCCTTGCGGCTGTGGGGCCCCAGCTGCGCCAGCGACGACAGCAGCGCGTGGTGGACCGGGGTCAGCCCCCGGTGTGCCAACCGTTCCGTCAGCAGACGGTCGACGGCCCGGCCGGCCTCCGACAGGAGGTAGACGGACTGCTCGAACGGACTCGACGAGCCCTGCCGTCCGTCGTACACACCATGTTCCCATCATCGGAAAAGCGCGACGCACTCGGCGTCGGAGAAGCAAACCGAGGCTCACCATACCCACGCCCGCGACCATTGGTCTACATCGATGTCGTCAGACCGTCAGGGGCCGACGATCGCCCTGACCGTGTGCTCCACGTACTCGTGCAGGCCGTAGGGGAGACCGAGCGTCAGCAGGGCCGACACCGCCACCGCGGCGAGGAGACCGGCTGCGGCCGCGCGCGGCCCGCGCCCCCTGGGCCCCGCGGGCTCCGGCTCCAGCAGGGCCTGGACCCGCCGGGGGACCGGTCCGGTGCTCACGGACAGGAACCGGCGGCCGCGCACACCGGCCCCGCGCACACCGGCCCCGCGCACACCGGCCCCGTGCCCACCGGCCCCGGCCGAGTCGGCCAGCGCGGCGCGGGCGATGGCGGCCGCGGCGAGCCTGCGGTCTCCCACCGCCGCCGCGGCGGCCTCGTCCGCCCACCGCTCCAGGTGGAACTCCAGCGCGGACCCCAGCCGCGCGAGCGCCGGATGCACGGCGGCGGCCAGGTCGACGACGGCCGAGAGCACATGGTGCCGCCCGTGGAGGTGGGCCCGTTCATGGGCGAACAGCACCGCGCGCTCCGACGGTCCGAGCGCCTTCAGCATGCCCTCCGACACGACGACACGGGCGCGCCGCCCGCGGTGCCGGGGCAGGGCGAAGGCCTCCGCCTCCTCGCCCGGTACGACGAGCACATCGCCCTCGGCCGTCCCCTCCCCGGTCAGCCTCCACGCACGGGACAGCAGCGCACGCCGCCGCCGTGCGACCAGCGCCAGCCGGAGGGCCTGCGCGGCGAGCAGCGCCCCGGCGGCACCGGAAACCGGCACCACCGCCGGCCAGTCCGCCGCCACCCGCTCCAACGGCAGGTGCTCCAGCGCCGCCAGGAACGGCACGTGGAAGAGGCCGACCAGCGCCGCGACCGTGCCGCCCGCGAGCAGCACGGCCGCTCCCGTGAGCGCCCAGGAGGCCTCGCGCGGCGGGAGCAGCCCGGCCAGACGGCGTGCCGCGGGCACCGCCGCCCAGGGGAGGGCGACGGCGAGGGCGACGATCACCAGGAACGGCGTCACGCCCCGCCTTCCGACACGACCTCGCCCCCGGCCCGAGCTGTCTCGGCCTCCGCCTGGGCCTCCGCCTGTGCCGTCGTCTCGGTCTCCGTATCGGTCTCCGTATCGGCCTCCGCCTCGATCAGCAGGCGCCGCAGCACGTCCCCGTCGTCCGTGGACAACGAGGACACGAAGCGCTTCAGCACGAGGTCCCGCTGCGGCTCCTTCTCCAGTTCCCGGCGCATCCGCCCGGCCGCCAGGCCGGCGGCGTCCGAGACCGGCGCATAGGCGAAGGAACGCCCCGGCCGGGTGCGCTCCACGGTCCCCTTCTCGTGCAGGCGGGCGAGGATCGTCGCCACGGTCGTCCGGGCGAGGTCCTGGTACAGCGCCCCCTTGACCTGCTGCGCCGTCATCGGCTCACCGGCCGCCCACAGCACCGCCATCACGTCCGCGACCAGCTCCCCGTGCGGACGTCTGGCCTCCTGGCCGTCCCTCGCCATCTCTCTCCCTGTCCGATGTCTTCGTCCGGCACACCCCGCCGCCGACAGCGGACGGCGATGACCGCCACCCGCCGCGATGCGGCGGGCTGAGGCCATGTGACTTAGGTGTGCCTAAGCTAACTTTACGGGGAGTGTGGACCGCCGTCAGGGTGCCGTCCAGCCGCATCCCGTCCCTCCGGGTCCGCCCTCCCGCCCCGCCGGGAGGGCGGCCCCCGCCAACAGCCCGCCGGCCCGACCGATGCGCTCGAACTCCCGCTGTGGGCCGACAACGGCGGTGGGCAACGGGGCGCTGCCCGGCCCGGGCACGTACGCGGCACCGTGATCGTTGACCTCGGGTTCGTCCGGATGTCGCGGGAACGAGGGCCGGCGTTGGCCGGGCGCTGCCACGCTCACGGGCCTGTCCGCCCTTGAAACGAGGAGTGCCATGCGTTCCATCCCCCCGTCCCGCCGCACCGCGGCCCTCGGAGCGGCCGTCGTCGCGGTGATCGTGTCGGCGCCGGTCGCGTACGCGGCTCCCGGCGCGCCGGGCACCCGGCCGCCGCAGTGCGGGCACGACAACCGCTCCACGCCGTTCGCCCAGTACCTGTGCGCCGAGCCCGGCCGGCTGCTGGACGTCCGGATCGGCGACGTGCATCCCACCCAGCCCGCGCTGGGCTATGACGAGGTGTACTACAAGCTCGGCCGCTACACTCTCGGCAAGGACGCGGTCAACAAGAAGTTCGCCGACTGGTGCGAGGCCGACGGCCGCGTCGACGCGGCGACCGTCCAGCCGGGCGCGCGCCTGGACGACCCGTCCTCCTTCACCTGCAAGCTCCCCGTCGGCGCTGAGACGGCCGACAGTGTCGCCGCCATGAAGACGGTCGTCATCGGCCCGCACGGCGAGCCCTTCCTCACCGACGGGCACCACACCCTCACCTCCTTCTACGAGACCCCGGACGGCGGCGCGAACCTGCACGTCCGGCTGCGGGTGCTGGCCAACTACAGCAACCTCACCCGCCAGGACTTCTGGGACCGGATGCAGGCCAACAAGTGGGTCTACCTGCGCGGCCCGGAGGGCGACCAGGTCAAGGTGAACAAGCTGCCGACCGGCGTCGGCCTGGCCAACTTCCGTGACGACAAGTACCGCAGCCTGCTCTACTTCGGCCGCGACATCGGCTACACCCAGAACTCCCTGCCGTTCCAGGAGTTCTACTGGGGCAGCTGGGTCCGCGACGCGAAGCCGGTCGACCTCTCCGGCTGGAACCGCAACGACCTCGGCAGCTACCTGGCCACCGTCCAGGGCCTGACCCGGACGATCGCCGCGCTGCCCAAGACCTCCGTCGTCGACAGCGGCTTCACCGCCGCGGACCTCGGCGCGCTCGACCAGTGGAACGCCGGCAAGCCCGCCACCAAGGGCGAGTTCGACAAGCTGAGCAAGCCGTACTCCGACGCCAAGCCCGGCAAGCTCGCCTACGCGCTGGAGTACAAGCGGATCAACGGCCTGGGCTGACCCGGCTCACCGTAGGCTCCGGGCCGCTCCAGGCCGAGACGTCGCCGGCTGCGTGACGCCCGCAACCCCTGCAACCCCTGCGGCCCCCGGAAGGTCCGGAAAGCCCCGGAGGCCGGTTGGTCCTCACGGCCCGCCCGTCCCGCGTTCCCGCGTGACCACAGGTGACGCACGGGCCCGGCCGCACGGCTGACGGGGTCGCAGGGCTCGCCCGTTCGGCGTACGCGGGGGATGGCTCGGCCGCTCCGGGCGGTGTCCGGCGGTACGGTACGTCACGGCCTGCGGTCCGGGTCCAGGCCCGTCGACCCCGGGCCGGTGCACCGGGGCCGCGCCCGGGGCCGGGCCGGGCTCCGTCGCTCTCCTCCGCACCGCGGACACCCCGGGTGCCGTGGGACGGGATTCCCACCAGTGGTGTGGCACCGACAGCAGGAGGAGACGCCGATGCCGGACGGCTTCAGCGCGGGTGACACGGCGTTCGTGCTCGTCGCTGCCGCGCTGGTGATGCTGATGACCCCCGGACTGGCCTTCTTCTACGGCGGCATGGTGCAGGTCAGGAGCGTCCTGAACATGCTCGCCATGAACTTCGTGGCGCTGGCGGTCGTCAGTGTGCTGTGGGTCCTCTACGGCTACTCGCTCGCCTTCGGCACGGACTCCTTCGCCGGTCTGATCGGGAATCCGGACCACCTGGGGATGCGCGGCATCGGCCGGGACGACCTGAAGGGCTCGATCCCGGTCACCGTGTTCGCCGCGTTCCAGCTGATGTTCGCGATCATCACCCCGGCGCTGATCAGCGGGGCGATCGCGGACCGCGCCAGGTTCACCGCCTGGGTGCTGTTCGTCGCCCTGTGGGACACCGTGGTCTACCTCCCGGTCGCGCACTGGGTGTTCTTCACCGACAACGGGCACGGCGGCTGGCTGGTCGACCGGGTGGGCGTGATCGACTTCGCCGGCGGCACGGCCGTGCACATCGACGCGGGCGTCGCCGGGCTCGCGCTCTGCCTGGTGCTGGGCAGACGGATCGGCTTCAAGAAGGACCCGACGCGGCCGCACAGCCTGCCGCTGGTGATGCTCGGCTCCGGGCTGCTCTGGTTCGGCTGGTTCGGCTTCAACGCGGGCTCGGCGCTGGCCGCCGACGGCGTCGCCGGCATGGCGTTCATGAACACCCAGGCCGCCACCGCCGCCGCGATGCTCGGCTGGCTGGTCTACGAGAGGTACCGGCACGGCGCGCTCACCACGCTGGGCGCCGCCTCAGGCGCGGTGGCCGGACTGGTCGCGATCACCCCCGCCTGCGGCTCGGTCTCGATGCTCGGCGCCATCGCGATCGGTGCGGTCGCGGGTGCGGTCTGCTCCGCCGCCGTCTCGCTGAAGTACCGCTGGGGCTTCGACGACTCGCTCGACGTGGTGGGCGTGCACGCGGTCGGTGGGGCGGTCGGCTCGCTGCTGATCGGCCTCCTGGCCACGGGGAACGTCGGCCAGAGCGCGAAAGGTCTGTTCTACGGCGGCGGGCCCGGACAGCTCGGCCGGCAGGCGATCGGCGTCGTGGCGGTCGCGGCGTACTCCTTCGTACTGTCCTGGCTGCTGGCCGAGGCGGTCGACCGGCTGGTCGGCTTCCGGGTCTCCGCGAAGGCCGAGACGGCCGGCATCGACCAGGCCGAACACGCCGAGACCGCCTACGACTTCACCGGGGCGAGGATTCCCTGGCCGGCACCCGAGGAGCCCCGGACGCGGCCGCGGGGTCCGGCCAGGCACCTGATGGGAGCGCTGCGACGGGGCCTGATGAGGAGCTCCGCCACGAAGGCGGAACGGTCGGGGACCGACGCCGACTGAGGCCGGTCGCGGGCCGTCCCCGTCGCAAGGGCGGGCCCGCCGCTGTCGGAGGCCGTTCCTACACTCTGGCCCATGGGACTTTCGATATCCGTGGGACTCCTCCACGACCAGGCCCGCAATGACGCCGAGGGCCTCGACCATCACCGCGCCGCCTTCGCCCGACTCGGCCGGGCGCTCGCGGCGGAGGGAATCGGCTGGCGCGAGCCGGAGAGCACCGATCTGCCCCCTGCCCACGTCTTCTCCGGCGGCTTCCCCTACGGATACCTGACCCAGCTGCGCCGCATCCTGGTGCTCGTCGGCCTCGGCGAACCCGTCACGCCCGCTCGGGAGGTCAGCGAGCGCCAGTACGACCGCGACCGCGAGAAGATCCAGGACGAGACGTCGATGCTCGCCTCACATCTGCTCTGTCACTCCGACAGTTCCGGCTACTACGTGCCGGTCGGTTTCGAGGATCCGCTGTTCCTTCCCGACGAGGCGGAAGTCGAGGGCGCCGGAATCGTCGGCTCCAGCCAGCGCCTGCTGGCTGAGCTCTCGGAGATGGCGTCGTCGATCGGCATCGAACTCGACGGCGAGGGTGTTCCCTCCGCCGCGGGGGAGTTCGGGCCGGCCGTGGATCCCGCGACGGACGGACCGTTCGAGACGGAGCGTTTCGCCTGGTGGCAGCTCTACCGGGCGTGTGTGGCGAGCATCGCCGGGGGTCACGCCATCGTGTTCCACTGACTCCTTCTTCCCTGACCGTCGCGCACCGGAGGGGAGGCCGGCTGGGTTTTCAAGCCAGGGGAGTACCGGGTAGGGATCCCTGGCAGCCCAGGCCCGACCCAAGGGGGACTCGTATGGTCACCACCCGTCCGACTCTGCAGGGCACCTTCGGGATGGCGGCTTCCTCGCACTGGCTGGCCACCGCGGCGGCGATGGCGGTGCTGGAGGACGGCGGCAA
Source organism: Kitasatospora sp. NPDC056651 (assembly GCF_042792155.1). NCBI lineage: Bacteria > Bacillati > Actinomycetota > Actinomycetes > Kitasatosporales > Streptomycetaceae > Kitasatospora > Kitasatospora sp. NPDC056651. The sequence goes on from NZ_JBHTWX010000070.1 coordinate 33,109, forward strand.
CGCCTTCGACGCCGCGGTGGCCGCGGGATTCACCCTTCAGGTGGTCGAACCGCACATGAACGGGCCGGCCGGCGAGGTGCCGATCATCCTCGCCCCGGCGGGGGGACGCCCACGGGTGCTCTGCGGCCAGGGCGGAGCGCCCGCCGGAGCCACCATCGGGCACTTCACCTCGCTCGGCCTGGACGAGGTACCCGGCACCGGACCGCTGGCCGCCGCGGTCCCCGGCGCGTTCGACGCCTGGCTGCTGCTGCTCCGCGACCACGGCACCAAGCGCCTGTCCGAGGTGCTCCGGTACGCCATCGGATACGCGGCGCACGGATTCCCGGCGCTGCCGGCCATCGGGGCGACGGTCGCGGCGGTGCGCGAGCAGTTCGAGCGGTACTGGCCGAGCTCGGCGGCGCTCTACCTACCGGACGGCCGCCCGCCCGCCGCGGGTGCGCTGCTGCGCAACGTCCGCCTCGCCGACACCTGGAGGCGGCTGCTGGCGGAGGCGGAGGCCGCCGGGGCGGGGCGGGAACAGCAGATCGAGGCGGCACGGCGGGTCTGGCGGCAGGGGTTCGTCGCGGACGCGCTGGCCGGGTTCGCCGCGCGGCCGGCGATGGACACCTCGGGAGTGCCGCACGCCGGGGTGCTCACGGGTGACGATCTCGCGGCCTTCGAGGCGACGTACGAGGAGCCGGTCGGCTACGAGTGGGGCGGCTGGACGGTCTGCAAGCCGGGCATGTGGAGTCAGGGGCCGGTCTTCCTCCAGCAACTCGCCCTGCTTCCCGATGAGTTCGGACGGCCGGCGCCGGAGTACGGCGGGCCGGAGTACGGCGGACCGGAGTACCTCCACGCGCTGATCGAGGGCGGCAAACTGGCGATGGCCGACCGGGAGGCCTGGTACGGCGACAACACCGAGCACATCGAAGTCACCGTGGCCGACCTGCTCGATCCCGCCTACAGCGTCGAACGCCGCGCGCTGATCGGTGAGTTCGCCTCGGCCGAGCTTCGCCCGGGCAGGCCCGGAAGGCCCGGCGGGCCCGGCGGGCCCGGCTCGCCCGGCGGCCGGCCGCCACGGCTCGGCCGGCGCGGCTCGGTCGACGCGACGCGCACCGGCGACTGGGCGATGGCGCTCGGCGGCGTCGAGCAGACGGGTACCGACCCGGGCGCCCGCGGCCACCACGTCGGGCCGGCCACTGCCGCCGACGGGGCCACCGCCGCCGACGGGACCACCAGCGGCGACACCTGCCACGTCGACGTGGTCGATCGCTGGGGCAACATGGTCTCCGCCACGCCCAGCGGCGGCTGGCTGCAGTCCAGCCCCGTCGTCCCGGACCTGGGTTTCCCGCTCGGGACGCGCCTCCAGATGACCCACCTCCAGCCGGGACTGCCCAACTCCCTGACCCCCGGCCGCCGTCCACGCACGACGCTGTCCCCGTCGCTGGCGCTGCGGGACGGCGAGCCGGTGCTGGCGTTCGGCACCCCGGGCGGCGACGCCCAGGACCAGTGGACCCTGCACTTCTTCCTGGCCGTCGCCCTGCGCCCGGCCGTGCGCGGCGGCCTCGACCTGCAGGGCGCCGTCGATGCTCCGAACTGGCATCAGGAGGGCTTCCCGTCCTCGTTCCACCCGCACGCCATGGACCCGGCCCGGGTCGTCGTCGAGTCGCGGATCGGCGATGCCGTCATCGCCGAACTGCGGCGGCGTCGGCACCGGGTGCGGGTCACCGGACCGTGGAGCGAGGGCCGGGTCTGCGCGGTGGCCCGCGATCCGGGCACCGGGCTCCTGTCGGCCGCGGCGGACCCGCGGGGCATGCAGGGCTACGCGGCCGGACGGTGACCAGGCGTCGCAAGCTGCGGGCCGCGCTCCGTCCCCTCCCTCGCCGGACTCCGCCCGGTGAACGCCCTGGCGTCGTGCCTCGGAGCCCGGACGGGCGGGACCGGCGCCAAGGTGTTCACCGGGCGTAGTCGACCTCGGGGAAGCCGGGGGAGGGACCGTCGAGCAAATGCCCCTGGTCGCGGAGGTGGAGGTCGAAGAAGGCTCGCGGGTAGGCGCGTTGGAACGCCTGTGCCCGGTGCCCGGGGATCGTCCCGACCTCGTCCTCCAGATCGGGCGGTGACATGCCCAGGAGAGGGGCGATCAGCGGCAGGATCAGCACGTCGTCGCCGAACGCCTGGTGCGCGGCTCCCCGTACGGTCAGGTGCAGGCGCCAGCCGCGCAGACGCGACCAGAACGCGCGCAGGGCGGGGTTGCTCTCCATGCCGCCCTTGCCCAGGGTGTCCACGACCAGGAACGGACGGTCGAGCCCGGCGTCCACCACCGGGCCCGCCGCGCCCCCGTCCAGGCTCGCACCCGCCATGATCCGCCCGTCGGCGAGCATCGTCGCGGCGGTGGTGGCGCCGCCCAGGGAGTGGCCGATCATCCCGACGCGCCGCAGGTCGAGCGCCTCGCGGATGCCCGGGGGCAGTGGGGTGCGGCAGACGCCGGGTCGGCCGCCCGAGCGGAGGACGGCGAGCCGGTCCAGGACGAAGCCGATGTCGGCGGTACGGACCGCGAGGGCCTTGGCGTAGTCGCTGATCTTGCCCAGCGGATTCGTCTCGACGCGTCCACCGGGGAAGGCGACTGCCGCCGCGTCGTAGGTGTGGTCGACGGTGACCACCACGAAGCCGTGGCTGGCGAGGTCTTCCACGACACCGGTGCCGAACGACCGTGACGCGTTGGCGCCGGGAGAGTAGAGCACGACGGGCAGGGGGCCTGGTGGGCCGCCGACCGGAGCGCCCTCGTGGCCGTGGGTGTCTCCCAGTCGTACCCGGCCGGGAGGCAGGCCGAGGATGTCCAGGTACCGGTCGGCCGCCGCCGGAGGCATCCAGGGAACGGTGGGGCGGGCCGCGCAGCCGCGGGCGGGGTACCAGATGCTGATCATCAGCTCACGGCAGGGGCGGGAGGGCACCCAGGGGTCCGGCCGCGCGGTGTCGGCGAGGTGCAGCGCGATCGTACCCAGCGGGTACGGTCCGTTCGGGGCGGGCAACTGGAACCTCACGGGTTCCTCCTGCCTCGGTCGGGCGACGGCCACCGGCGCGAGCGGACCCGGGACCAGGGCGGCGGCCAGTCCGGCGCACGAGGACAGCAGTGTTCTCCGGTTCATGGCTCCACTGTTCCGTCCGATGAGCCCGGCGGCTTCGCCCCCGGGGAGGAACCCGGTGTCAGCCCAGGAGGGTATGACGGGCATCAGCCGCGCGGAGGACTCAGCCCGTGAGATGACGTCCTCCGGGCTGACAGGCCCCGGGGCCCCGTGTGGATAGCGTGGTCCGCATGGGCGACGGGGAGTCACGGCCGCTGGTGGCCAGACGTCTGCGGGACGGACAGTGGCACGGCGTGGACACGGTCGCGGCCGTGCTCCTCGCCCTGGCGTTCGGCGCGAGCGAGACGCGGAGCGGTGGCTGGGGTGCGGGAGCCGTGGCGGCAGTGGTCTGGCTGCCGGTCGCGGTACGGCGTAGACGGCCCGTCCGGGTGCTGTACACGGTCCTGGCCGGAGCGGTCCTCGCCATGGCGTTCACCGGCTGGGAGGAGTCCTGGGTGCCCGTCGGGGCCGCGCTGTACACGGTGGCGGCGCGGGAACCGCGGCGCCGGTCCGCGACGGCGCTCGGCTGCTCGCTGGGCGCCGTCGCGGCGGCCATGGCCCTCGTCCCGCGACCGGTCCCGGCCTCCGGGGTCGCGTGGGGCGTCGTCTTCGCGTCCTTGATGATGACCCTGCCCTGGCTGGTGGGCACCGCGCTGAGAGAGCAGCGGTCGTACGCGGAACTCGCCGCCCGGCAGGCCGTGACGGACGAGCGCCTGCGGATCGCCCGCGAGCTCCATGACGTGGTGGCCCATCATCTGACTGTCATCGCGGTACGGGCCGAGGTGGCCTGTGCGGTGGCCTCCACCAACCCGGGGGAGGCCGAGCGGACCCTCGCACTGGTCGGGACAGCGGGCCGGACGGCGCTCACCGAGATGCGCCGCATGCTCGGCGTTCTGCGATCACCCGGTGACGGGGCCGAGTTGGGGGCCGCCCCCGGTCTCGCGGACCTGCCCGCGCTCGCGGACGGCGCGGGCCCGCGCGTGGAGCTGTCCGTCGACCCGGACCCACCGCTCCCCCCGGGTGTGGAACTGGCGGTCTACCGGATCGTTCAGGAAGCGCTCACCAATGTCGTCAGGCACGCGGGATCGGCGGACTGCCGGGTGAACCTGTCCCGGGTGGGTCCCGAGACGGTCGAGATCGAGGTCGTCAACGACGCGCCGGCTCGGCTCCCGGTCCGGCTCCCGGTCCGGGTCCCGTCCCGGCGTCCCGGCGGCGGGCACGGACTCATCGGGATGCGGGAGCGGGCGGCCATGTGCGGCGGGACCCTCTCCGCCGGCCCCCTGGCGACGGGCGGATTCCGGGTGCATGCGCGGCTGCCCTGCGGATCGGAGACAGCACGGTGAACCGGCCGGTCCAGATCCTCATCGCCGATGACCAGGCGCTGTTGCGGGCGGGCTTCCGCCTGCTCATCGAGAGCGTGCCGGACCTCGCCGTCGCGGGCGAGGCCGCCGGCGGCGAGCAGGCCGTCGAACTCGCCCTGCGGCTGCGGCCCGACGTCGTGCTGATGGACATCCGGATGCCGGGCATGGACGGTCTGGAGGCCACCCGGCGCATCTGCGCGGACCCGGACGCCGTCGGCACCCGTGTGCTGGTCCTGACCACGTTCGACCTGGACGAGTACGTGTACGCGGCACTCCGCGGCGGAGCCAGCGGATTCCTCCTGAAGGACATCCTCCCCGCCGACCTGCTGACAGCCCTGCGGGTGGTCGCCTCCGGCGACGCCCTGCTCGCGCCCGCGGTCACCCGCCGTCTGATCCGCGAGTTCGCCGGACGCCACGAGCCGCGCCCGCGGCTCGCCCGGGAGCTGGCGGGCCTGACCCCACGGGAACGGGAAGTCCTCCGACTGGTGGCCCGGGGACTGCCCAACCTCGGGATCGCCGAGCACCTGGGGCTGAGCATCGCGACCGTCAAGACACACGTCCGGCGGCTGCTGGCCAAGCTCCACGCCCACGACCGGGCCCAGATGGTCGTCATCGCCTATGAGACGGGCATCGTCACCGCGGGTGGGAACCTCCCACCCGCGGGCTGACGCCTCACCCAGGTCAGTACGGCCGGTGATCCAAGACGACAGCCCCAGTTCACCCCATTAGGCTAGTCAGTGAGAAGGTGCAAGGCGGGCGGCCGTACAGCTGACAGCCCCAGCAGCACGAAGCCATACCCAATGTCACATGGTGGTGTACCCGCCGGATCGACGGCCACGAGAAGTCGCAGCAGCGCACCTCCGGCGGAACATCGCTCCGCGATGAAGACGGCGCGCTATGCGGACGTCCAGGACAGGGATGCATTCTCATGGCCGATTACCGAATCAGTAACCTCACGGTTCGCGTCGAGGACCAGTCGCTCCCCAAGGGAGTCATTCACAGCCAGGGCAGGTTCCTGGGAGACCCGACGGTCACGGCCCACAGTGCCGTGCGGGAAGAGGACGACGGCGGCGACGGCGGCGGCTGCGGGTGTTCCTGTTCCTGTTCCTGCACATGCTCGTGTACGTGCACGTGCAGCAAGACGGGCAGCAAGAGCTCCACGCATGAGATCCCCGAGGTGGAGCTGACGGTCCTGCGGGAGTCGTTGAAGGCCGCACTGGCCGATCTGGAACAGACAGCCAAGGAGCGGAGTTCGGGCTGACGGTCCCGTCGTTCGGAACCGACAGGCGCGGACCTGACGTCATGCGCTCCCGTCAGCGAGTCGGTCTGGCCCCGCAGTGGTCCTATGCCTCCCGTGACGAAGCTCAGGACATGGAGGAATGCGTCGGCCTGCGCATTCCTCCCGGAGGCGGTGTGCTGATCTCCCACACGCACCCAGCGAGAGTCAAGTTCCTCCCCCGGGACATCGCCGAGGCTGTCGGCAGTCTGGCCCGCCGGGGAGAGGCCCGCGCAACCGAGACCGGACTCGATCCGCGCTTGCTCCGAGCCCTCGAATTGGAGGGGATAATCCATGCGCTTCCGCCGAGTCCTCCCCCCGAGGCGTGCATGCGCCAGGCTGCCGACGACTCCTCGGTGAGTCTCTCCGCTCTGTGGTGGGCAGCCGCGTTCCCGAAGGTCACCGCCGAAGCTCTGCACCGTCGCCTGTACTTCTACGGACGGCATCCCGTGTCATGTCGCTGGTTGGCGCGGCTTCCGGACGAGCAGGCGGTGGCAGGGTGGCTGGGGCTGGGCCTCCTGCCGCTGGAGCGCGCCGGGTTCAGGGCCCTGCCGCGCACCGCGGACACCTGGGTGTGGCGGCGCTGGGAAAAGGGTTCAGCTGTTCACGCGATGACGAAGTTGTACCTGTGCTGCATGCCGGAAGACCTGCCGTTCGCCTTGCGGCAGGTCGTGCCGGTCCTGGCCCACCCCGCCGTCACCGGGTTCAAGGTCGGCTTCGACCTCCCCTCCGTCCTTCGCCCGGACAAGTTCATGCTGTACCTGTCGGACTCCGGCGCCGCCGACCAGGTGGCGGCCGAGATCGCCGACGCCGTCGGACCGTTGAACGTGCAACCTCTCCCCTTCACCGCGGCCACGTCCGCTGGGCCCTTCGTCACCCAGGCAACCGACCCTCCCGACTGGGAAGGGCGCCCCGTGTGGCACGAACTCGCCAGCTGGCGCCTGTATGTCTGCCGACTGGCCGCGGAGACGCTCATCGCATCGCACCAGGCACCCCCGCAGGAGCGGGTCGCCGCCGTGCTGGAAAGACTCCATCTCGCGAGCGTGGACACCCATTGCTGGGCATGGGCGGAAGGGGGCCGATAATGCTCACGGACATGCCCCTCGTCGTCACCGAAGACTTGTCCGTCGTTCCCGCCCGTGACCTTTCCGCCGCCGTGCGCAACTCCCTCGGGTCGGAGTTCGACGCGGACGGTGCCGTGCTCGGGCGTCGGAACAGCCGCCTCAACGCCGTCTTCGTCAACGGCAATGTGCTGCAGCTCGTCACCGAGTTCCACGACCCGACGCCAACCGTCACAGCGGTGATCCGCCACGCACAACGCACGGGACGGTCTCCTGAGCGCATCCTCGACGAGTGCTACGCCGCTCTGGTGCGCCTTCGTGATCTCGGCTTGATCAGACCGGTCGGCGACCGAGCGCCAGGCCCCCTCTGCGGTATCGGTGACGGCCTCCTCCAGTGGAGGATCACCTCCTGCCTCCAGTCCTACGAGGACGGAGACGTGTACACGGCCACGGATCCGTCCGGAGAGTCGGTCGTCTGCAAGCTTGGCCGCGAGCCCAGCCGCGGGACGCTGCCGTGCGACCTGCGGCACGAAGCAGCCGCGCTGCGCCTGCTCGACGGCCGCGGCGTCAGGGTCCCGAAGCTCGTGGCCTTCACTCATGACCGTGAACAGCGCCCGGTCCTCGTCATGAGCCGCATTCCCGGCCGGCGTGTGGACCAGGAGGCACAGGTGATGCGCCGGGTCGCCACGCCCCGCCTACTCAGGGTCTGTGTCCGGACGGTCGACACCCTGGGCGCCATCCACGCGGCAGGCATGCTCCATGGAGATGTCCACGGCGGCAACTACCTGCTGGGGCCTGATGACTGTGTGTGGGCGATCGACTTTCCGCACGCTTCCACCATCGGCAGGCCGTCGGTCCGTCACGGCGTGCCGCGTCTGATGGATCCCCAGTGGGCACAAGCACGGCTGTCGGGTACCGGTGACGTTCCGGACTCGCCGGCCAGTGAGCAGTACAGCATGGCCGCCCTCCTCCACTTCCTGATCACGGGGGAACATCACTACCCCTTCGCCAACACCGAGCAGGAACTGCTGGAGCACCTGGCCGCCGGAACCGTCCGCGCAGACTTCGCCCGGAATGTCGACCCGGTTCTGCGGGAGACCTTCACGGTCCTGGAGCGCGGGTTGCGCCGGGAACCCGAGGAACGCTGGCCGAATCTCGCGTCGTTCGCGACGGCTTTCACCGAGGCCGCGGACAAGGGGATCAGCCGCATCGGTAGGCGAACCTCCGGCCTGCACCACTCCCATCGCGAGCACTTCCAGACCTATCTCTCACCGTCCGCGCTCTCCCGGCGACCGATCCTCCCGACCATGGCCTCGGGCTCCGCCGGGACGGCGAGCGCGCTGCTATGCGCAAGTTGCCTGACCGACGACCCGGCACTCCTGGCCTGGTCGGTCCTGTGGGCGGACCAGGCCGTCACCGGCGACTCGGCCGGGCCTGTCGCCGCGCCGGAGTCGGCCGCCCGTGAAGCGGCCGCACCGGGCCGCGGCGGTGCCTGGTACGGCATGCTGGGCGTTCTTGGATCCGCGGTCGCCGTCTCCCACGCCATCGATGACCGTGTGGCCTGCGCGGAAGCCGCGCGCGCCTATCTGGATGAGCATCGCCGCCAAGTGACACCGACCTTGCCCCTCGATCTCACCCACGGCCTGGCGTCCTGCATCCTCATGAACGCCCACGTACTGCGGGCACTGCCCGAGGACAGTGCCGCGGCTCTCAGGGAGCTCGGCGACCGTGCGGCATCACGGCTGGGCCAGGCGGCAGTTCGCCTGCCCCCTCGGCCGGGTCTGGCCCACGGATCCCCCGGATGGCTGCTGGCCCTCCTGGCGTGGCAGGCCGCCACTGGGCGGCCCGCCCAGGACCCCGGTCTCCTGGGCGACTGTCTGCAACGCGTCTCTCTGGCGCTGCGGGAAAGCCTTGAGGGCCCAGAGGAGAGACTCGGTCAGTGGTGCCGTCCCGGCTGGGAATCGAGCTGGTGCAACGGAGCGACGGGGCTGTGCCTGCTGCTCCTGAACGGAGCTCAGACCCTGGGACGGGCAGAATTCCTCCAGGCCGCCGAAGCCGCCATGCTCGTCGCTCTGCGGGGGGAACCGCATGGCCACGACCTCTGTTGCGGATCTGCCGGCCGTCTCTACGTCCTGCGCCGACTGGCAGAGGCCACGGGGCAGGACAGGTGGCGCAGGCAGGGAGACACAGAGGCGCGTGCAGTCGATGAATGGCTCCCCAGGATGCCCGACCACGGTTTCACCAAAGGACGGGCCGGAGCCTTGGCCGCCCTCGCCGTCACATCCGAGAGCTCCTGCACCTTCCCTCTCGTGGATGCGCCGCCGCCGACTCGGCCCGGCCCGGAGACGATCGATCCGGCCCTGCCTTCGGCAGGCGGGGGCCTGGTCGACGTCGCGCCGACCGCGCAGCCGGGTTCTGCGGCGGCGGGCGACGATGACCTCCCGGGCTCCGTGAGTGCCCGGTCGCTCCTGATGGACTGTCAGCAAACTCGGCATTGAGTCGGCATCGGTCCTGTCGGAGGCTGTCGCGGATGGTCGAACCGTGCCATGCGTCGACTGCGGAAGCGCGTGCCGACGGGGGCGCTTCGAGGTGGGCGCACGGGGGCTTTGGGGCGGGCGTGCGGGGGGCCGGGGCCCCCCCCCCCCCCCCGCCGGGCGCCCCGGGCAGCGCCCGGTTACCCGGGGCGTGTGGGGGGTT
>NZ_JBHTWX010000070.1:42614-47093 GCF_042792155.1 Kitasatospora sp. NPDC056651
CCCCACGCGTTGTGACCACCGGGCCCTTGGGCCCCGGGGGGACGCGCGGGCGGCGGGGGGGGGTGGGGGGGGGGCCCGGGGGGGTTGGGGGGCGGGCGTGCGGGGGCCCGGCCCCCCGCACCCCCGATCGCCTGACGCGCAGGTCAGCGCACGTTTCCCCGGGGCTTGAGGGGGATTCCCGGGAGCTCCGGGGCGGGCAGGCGGTCGCCCGGGTAGCCCTCGACGGCGCCGAAGCGGTCGGCGGCGGCCTGCCACTCCTCGCGGGCCTGGGCGATGTCCTCGTGGGACCGCCCGATGAAGTTCCACCACATACCACGTGATTTGCGTTTCTTCCCAGGTCAGGGATGTGGCGGACCATCTGCGCTCAGCAAAACGTCAGCATCGGACGGGATGGAGAGCGCAGACGATGGCCCCGAGGACCCTGGCCCGCGGCATGGGCACCTTCTTCAAGACCTGCGAGCACCCGCAGGCGCGGTGGTCGAAGTGCCCGCACACCTACGTGATCCGGTTCCGCAACGCCTCCGGGAGGCAGACCGAGGAGTCCGGCTTCGCCACCCAGGACAAGGCGATCGACCGGCTCACCGAGATCTACCGGGCGAAGCGGGAGAACCCCTGGAGCCAGAGCAAGGCCGAGCGCAACCGCAAGTACGGCGCGATGAACTTCGGGACGTACACCGAGGAGTGGAAGGCCGGCCAGCGCGCGCTCGCCCCGGCGTCGCTGCGGCACCTCGACTCGCTCCTCGAACACCACCTCTACCCGGCCTTCCACAGCCGCCGGATGGCCACCTTCGACCACAAGGTCGTCGACGCCTTCATCCAGACCATGGAGCGCAACGGCGTTGGCTTGGCCACCCAGGCCAACGCCTTCGACAAGCTCAAGGCGATCCTGCTCGACGCCCACCGCCTCGGCCTCTACCCGGAGAACCCCTTTGACGGGGTCACCCCGCCTCAGTACGACCCGAAGCGCGCGGTCATCCCTTCGCTCGTCCAACTCGGCGCGATACGCGAAGCCGGCGACGACACCTTCAACCTCGTCGCCGAGCTGATGAGCGGCTGCGGGCTGCGCAACGGCGAGGCCCTGGCCGTCAACGTCAACAACATCGTGGCCGACGACGTCTACCGCGTCACCGAGCAGGTCAACCAGACCACCAAGGACTACGCGCCGCTCAAGCACCGCAAGCCGGGTGTCTACCGGGACGTCCCGCTGCCGACCCGGACCCGGCTCAGCCTGCTGTCGTACGCGGACACCTACGGCACCATGGACGGCTACCTGCTCCGCCACCCACTGGACATCTCGAAGCCGTACCCGTCCTACTACCTGCAGAACCAGTGGGACCGGATCAAGCGGACTGGCGACGTCGACATCCCCGACGGCATGACGCTCTACGGCCTGCGCCACTTCTTCGCCTCGAACTGCCTCAGCCACAACATCCCGATCACCGACGTTGCCGAGTGGATGGGGCACAAGAGCATCGACGTCACCTTCAAGATCTACCGCCACCTCATGCCCGGCTCCATCGGGCACGCCGCCCAGGTCCTCGACCTCGGCCTCGCAGCCTGAAGCGCGTGGGGCCCTGTTCGCCGGCGAACAGGGCCCCATGTCCTTTACCGCCCGACATCAACCGCCGGACATTCGCTGCTGCTTCACCCAGGCATTGACCTCGGTGACCTTGAACTGCAACTTCGCATTGCGTCCGCTCCCGAAGCGGTACGGGACGAGGCCGACCTTGGCCGCCTCGCGATAGACCCACTGAACGGACATGTTCAGATGTTCTGCGGTCTGCTTGACGGTCATGAACTGCGAAGCCACGGGCTCTCCTCTACGCTGGCCGGCCGCTACGGGGGCGACCAGGAGACCCAAAACTGCTTCATGAACAGCGCTTTGGGAGTGCTGCGATCCCGTGGTAAGTTGCCCTCGCGATGCAGGCCCGGGCTTCAGTGCCGGGCCTGACGGCCCCGCCTGGTCGACCATGCGAACGGACCTGTAGTCCGGGCGACACGTCACTGTGCGGACTCTCCCTATCCCTGTGGTGACGCTGATGCACGATCCTGCGCAGTGGCACTGCTCATGAGACGTCTGACAGGACCGAACAGTGATCAACTCGTTCATCGCACACACGAGCCCCGGGCGGAGCAGGGTCTTCGCCCTCCGCAAGGAGCCCCGTGATTACGACCGTCTGGAGGCGGTCACCACGCTCGGAGGCGACGACCTCCGCCACACCGACCAGCTCGTCGGATCCCTCAACAACTACCTGGCGGACCGCGACGACACCGCGTTGCAGGTAGTACTGGACTACCTCCCCAAGGCCGTGCAGATGGCCACGAAGCAGTACCTCAAGGAAAAATGCCCGCCGCAGATGGGAGCCTTCACCGGCTTCGGGCCGATCGAGATCATCCGCGAGGCTGTGTACTTCAGCCGGATCGATGACGAGCTCGAAGATTACCTCGAAGGCGCCTACGCGATCGGCCTGGGAATCCGCATGTCGAACGAGCGCGACAGCGATGGCGATGTCGATTGGGTGGTCCAGCTCCGCAACGACGAGGTATCGGTGCCCGCCAGCGCCGAGCCGCGCTCGTGGGAGCTCCCCGCGGAGGTCGAGCTCCTGGAGACCTGGACGAGCAAGGAACCGCACCCAGGGCTGGGGCCCGTTCGTGCTGCCCTCGGCGTGGCGGCCAGAGCCAGCGCCGAGGGCCGCTGGGTGAGGGTCCACACGCTGCTCCACAGCCACCGTGACATCGACTACGAGGGCAGCGGCACCTCGGAGTTCGTCGTCGACGTCTTCGATGCGCCGATGCCGCAGCGGAACTCGGAAACGAGGTAGCCGCGATTCCCGTTCGTCCGCTGGAGGAGCCGAGCCTCTTCAGCGGATGGGCGGACTGCCAGGGTGGGAGGACGGGTCTAACGTAGTACGTCGCTGGCCAATAGCCGTCTCATAGCGATTATGAGCGAAGCCAGATGACGAGCGAGGCCTTGGTGAGGGTGCTGAAAGCGGACATACTGTGCCTTGCCCCGCTGCTGGTGTGTACGAGGCCGAAGCCTGGTGATCCAATCACGTTTGGTGGCTATATCGCCGAACCGATCTGGAAACTCGGCCTGGTCAGCCCGAGTGTTGGTCGACCCCTGCGAGGATGAGCTCGTGGCGGTGAGTCAGGGCTAGTACTCCAGCCGCACTTCGTGATCTCGCAGGTCGGGGCTGGAACTGGAACGGCCACCGAATGATCTTGGTGAGGTGTGTGGACTCTTCAAGATCGGACGGTGGCCGCGAGCCACAGAGTAGACCCTGAGCGGTGGCGGGCAGTGCTCGGGGAGGTGATGTCCAAGGTGGCGGGCCGTTTCGCCCGCGTTGAACCCCGCGCTGCGGCAACGGCCTTCGTGACCGGACTTCTGTCGGGCATCGAACGGAAGAACTGCTGGTCACTGGCTGAACAGGCCGGTCATGACCGGCCGGACACCATGCAGCGGCTGCTACGTTCGGCCCGCTGGGACGTGGACGCGGTCCAGGGTGATCTGCGCGGCATGGTCATCGAGCGCTTGGGCGACCCGGACGGGGTGCTGATCGTGGACGAGACCGGGTTCCTGAAGAAGGGCGAATGCTCGGCCGGGGTCCAGCGGCAGTACTCGGGAACGGCCGGGCGTATCGAGAATTGCCAGATCGGTGTGTTCCTCGCCTACGCCTCCCCGCGCGGGCGGGCGCTGATCGACCGGCGGTTGTACCTGCCAGAGGAGAGCTGGTGCGCCGATGCGCGGCGTCGCCAGGAGGCTGGGATACCCGAGCACGCCGTGTTCGCCACGAAGCCGAAGCTCGCACGCGAGATGATCGCCGCCGCGCTGGACGCGGGCACCCCCGCCGGTTGGGTCACCGGGGATGAGGTCTACGGCCAGGACCCAGGCCTGCGTGCGGAGTTGGAGGATCGCGGCGTCGGTTACGTCCTCGCGGTCTCCTGCGCCACACGCGTACGCATCAACAACGGCCGGACCCGTGTCCGCGCCGACACGGCAGCGGCCCATCTGCCCGATGCGGTCTGGCAGCAGCGCAGTGCGGGGGCGGGCGCCAAGGGCCCGCGCATCTACCGGTGGGCGTGGATCGCCCTGGACGGCGACGGCAGCCGCCGACAGCTCCTGGTCCGCCGCCACCCCGCCACCGGCGAACTCGCGTTCTACCTGTGCTTCACCCCAGTCCAGGTGCCGCTGGCCACTCTCGTACGAGTGGCCGGCGTGCGCTGGTCGATCGAGGAGTGCTTCCAGGCGGCCAAGGGACAGGTCGGACTCGACCACTACCAGGTCCGGCACTTCACCTCGTGGCATCGCCACATCACCCTCGCCATGCTCGCCCTGGCCGTCCTCGCCTTCCTGGCAGCCGAGGCGGGGGCGGGCCCCGCCCCCCCCCCCCCCCCCCCCCCCCCCGGGGCCCCCCCCCCCCCCCCGCGGCCGGGAGCTGACCGCGTATCTGGACCGCCACGGCGACGGGGTGCTGGACC